>JAITTD010000039.1 GCA_031287245.1 Bacteroidales bacterium | reverse complement strand
TTTCCATCACATTGGCAATATCTGAAGTGCCACGATTGCCGCCTCTTGCCTTGAAGGTGGTCGGTTCGAGTTTTTCGATAAAATCGGCAATATCAGAGCCGTATTTTATGATTTCACTGTTAATGTAAAAGAGGTTTAAACTGTCGGAAACGCCTGAAATCATAATATCGCTCAGATAGTTGTAAACGGCATTTTCAAACTCTGTAACTCCTTTCACATATCCGTCCATACTGCCGGAATTTTCAATATAGACATTCACCACAGGTTTCACTGACGGCGTTTCCAGCGTTTCTTTCACAGTCGGTGTGTCTTTCAGTGGGTCTTTTGGCTTTGGATTACCGTTGCCACACGCTGAAAGTAGCATGGCGGTAATTGCAAATAGAATATTTATGATTAATCTGTTTTTCATTTTCAATTTATTAACTGTTTGGTTTTCAATTTTTCACAAAAAAATAGCGTGGAACTCTGTATCTGAATATCAGGTTACCACGCCTACGCTTTCCGATAAGACGTTCCACGCCGCATTACACGGCGTTTCGCTATCCTACTCTTGAAAGCGTATCTCAATGTGGTAAAGTGATATTCAAGAATATAGCAAATCGCTATTTTATATGTCTTATAATGTGTGCTTTATGCACGACTTATCTCTTTTTTATGCCATAAAAATTCGTTTATATTTAATGGTGCAAAATTACTAAATTATTTTTATATTGAACAAAAAACTATTGAAAACGATCAGTATTTTTTTAATCTTCTGATAATCAACTTTATATTGGCGGCAAACGTTGATGACCTCTCCATATATTTATTTTTGATCCCCAAGCGTTACGTGTATCCCTTCAACAGCCGATTTTTCGCAGGCGTCAATAATTTTTTGAACGGCGATGGCGTCTTCGAGGGTTGACAAGGGCGCTTCCCCTTTGTTCAGCACGTTTTCAAGAAAGTGAATTGCCGTGTTCTTGATGGATTCAGGATAGCAATAATATGTCTGCGAGTGTGGTCCGTTGGGCGTATGAATCACCCAGTCGCGATAACTGTATTTAGCGCTTCCTTTGGTTCCCATCACCTTCATAAGGCATGTCCACGGTTCTCCGGCGTGGTCGTCGCCGGTAAAACTGGCACAGAGATGGCTCAACGCATTGTTTTCCATTTTCATGACAGACATCGCCAGATTTTCCTGTGTTGCGTAAGTGAAATCCAACGTGCTTTTCATACACGACACCGACTGCGGCAGCCCTACAAGATACAACATCGTGTAGGCATGATGGGTGAGAATCTGATGGATGACGCCCTGATAGCGCACGCGGTTGTCTTCGGCATGGAAAATATTGTACATCATATAAAACTGGGTGATAGTGCCCAATGAGCCGTTCTGCACCATGTCGTGCAACCGTTTTACGCCGGGTTCGTAAATATAATTGTGTACCGGCATACATTTCACCCCTGCCGCATCCACTGTCTGTTTCACTTGTAGCAGTTCATCCAGCGTATCGGCAACCGGTTTTTCAATCAGAATGTGCTTTCCAGCCTGCGCTGCTTTCTCAATGTACTGCAAATGCGTTTCCACATTGGTGAGGATGAACACTGCATCAATTTCTGCATCGCCCAGCAAATCATCCACTGTGGGATAAGTTTGGCAGCCGTACTGTGCAGCCTTTTCTTCGCCCTTTGAGGCTGTGCGGTTCCAGAGTCCTTTCAATTGCGCTCCGGGCAACTGTTTGATGGCTTCGGCATGAAGATTGGCGATATCTCCTGCGCCTATAAATCCGATTTTTAGCATGACTTCTCTATTTTTAATGGATGGTTTTTGATGAATTACTTTCCGTTTATTTTGTGAAAGGCTATCAGCGAGCGCCTCACGCCTTCATTGACAGGGGTCAGGGGCATATCTTTGAACGTTTTTTCTATTTTTTCGTGACAGAGGCTATGGCTGAAGAGATTGGGCTGTGCGTCGGGTGCAATGGAAATGTCGGTGTATTGCCCCCACCCCAACGCAGCCGCTTCCTGTCGCACAATGTCCAAAAATTGCTTGACTTCAATGGTTTTCCCCCTGATATTAAAGAACCCATATCCTGAGAAAGGCTGCATGGTGCAGGCGGCAAAATGTTCGCCCACATCTTCCACAAAATGATAATTTTCCAAACCTTGGTAGGGCATGGCAAAGGGAATCACCTTATCGTTGAATACCCCGAATGCTATTGCTTTCAGAGCGGCGGTGGGTGCGGATGTCATTCCTTTGTCGCGTCCCAAGCCGTAGGTGGTGTTCAGGCGCAGGCACACGGTGGGAACGTTTGTGCGGTCGTGGAAAAACCGCGCCAGATGCTCCCCTGCAAGTTTCCAGATGCCATAATGATTGGGCGGCGTAAGGATTACATTTTCACCAATCGTTGCACCGGGGTACATACTCCGTTGACCATATACAGCGCCGGAACTGGCAAAGACCAAACGCTCCAAACCGCACAGTTTCTCGGCTACATCCAACAGCGCCATCGTGCCGCCGACATTGATTTCCATGCCTTTCAAGTGATTCGCAGCACAATCAGGACTTTGAAAACCGCCCAAATGGATGATATGAGTGGGGTTGATTTGCGGAACCATCCTTTCCACCAATGCATAATCCGACAAATCGAAGGTGACAAATTCAACACGCGGGTCGATATTTTCGCCCAGCCACAGTTTCACCGGCTCTTTATTGGTTGACCGCGTGGCAACTACAATCTTTTCTACTGTTGGATATTGCAGCAACTTGTAAATGGTAACAGAACCGATACATCCCGTTCCTCCTGTTATTAAAATCTTTGCCATATTTGTGTTTTAATTCATTTTTACTACCGCCTTCGTTGTTTTTGCCTGAATGGAATCGGCAAAAGCCTGATTGATATGCTCAAAATCGTACAGATTGATGTAATGGTCGGCAGGGAAAATGCCTTCTACCAGCAATTTTTGCGCTACCAGAAAATTTTCTTTGTGCGATCCCATCACGCCCTTTATATTTAAGGATTGGCGGGTAATATAGGTAGTGTCTAACGATACTTTATCGGGATAAGTGGCGATGGTGCAAATGTCGTGTTCGGGTTTCACGGCATAAATGGCTTCTGCCAACACCGGGGGCACGCCGGAACACTCAATCACCAAATCTACCTTGCCTTTGAAACCGAAAATTCGTCCGTCTGCGTCTTTTACGCCTTCTTCCAACTGTTTCAGCAAGGGTTTTTCGGGCGAAACGACCATCGCGGTAATGCCCCGTTCGCGAGCGGCTTTCAAACGAATGTTACGGTCTTGTTCCACGCCGGTAATAGCCACTCTGGCGCCCGAAGCGCGAGCCAGTTCGGCAGCCATCAAGCCCATGATGCCACAGCCGGTAACGAGCACATCCATGCCCGGTTTGATATTGCATTTGCTGTAAAGCGCGTTGACCGCTACGGACAGAGGCTCTACAATGGCGCCATGTTCGGGTTTCAATCCGCTGATGAAGGGAATGGCACGTGCGCCGTCCAGCACCATTTGCTGCCCGAAAGCGCCATCGTTGTGGTAGCCCAATATCTGTTTGTCGGGGCAGAGATTCCACTTGCCGCTGCGACAACCCGGGCAATCGTCTTTGCGACAACCCAACTGCGCCACCGGAACGAACAAATCGCCCACTTTCAGCGGTCCGTCATAGCCGGGTCCCAGTTTCAATACTTTGGCGCTGGTTTCGTGCCCAATCACCCGAGGGCGTTGAATCCAATCAAAATTCCCTTTACTCAGCGTTGCGCTTACATCAGACCCGCAAAGCGCAGTGTAAAGCGTTTCTGCCAAAATTTCGCCCTCTTTCAATTCAGGCATTGTCATCTCAATGATAGCGGAATTTTCTTTTACCGCTTCTGCCTCGCCCGGGTGAAACCGCTTGGTTCCCGTCAGGCAATAACCTTTAATGATTTTATTTGTCATGTTTTTAAGAAAATAAACCTCCGTAATAAGGTTACAAAAGTAGATGGAAATTTGGATATTTCCAAGCGCCATGACAATGGATGCTAAATCTTTTTTTAATTGCTATGAAAAAGAGTTTGTGCGGCATCTGAATGTCTTTCATAGCCATCATGCCCCATTCGCGGCAGCAATTTCTTTGCTGCGATTCACGCCGTGTTCAAAGGCTTCTGCCAGGGGATGCCCCGCGGCGATAGCCCTCACTATCGCTTCCGTAACTCCCCCTTTGGTAGCCATGGCGCTAATGTAGGCGAGTTTTTCATCTTTACTGAATGTACGAGGTGTGGCACGCCGTGACCAGGCTATTAATTCGTCCCAAAACGGCAGCGCCGAGATGTAAGCGCCGGTCAAATCCGCAGTGCCTGATGAATCGGAAAGTTCTATTTGCAGATATGCAGACGGCAAACAGACGGCTGCAGTGAAGATGTGAAAAGACATCTCGTTGCACAAGGGATACGCTGTGACGTTGAGCGATGTTAAAAAGGCTTTTGAAACCGAATCATCGGGAAAAAACGCGCCTAACGCCGTTCTGTTGCGGATGGAGTCGGGACCGCTGAGCATCACCCGCTTCACCGATGCCCCGCACAGCGCTTCCATGCGTGCTATTGATATCCCCGCCACGGTAGAAATGACCGTTTTGCCATAAAAAGGCAAGCCCTCCAAGAGACTCACCGCATCAGGCCTCACTGCGATGAACACGATATCGCTATTGCGGCAAAGGCAGGCGTTATCCAGCGAGATACACTCCCCAAGCCCCGCCGTTTCAATGTGAGCCTTCGTTTTCGCGCTCGTGCCGTGACTGATGTGAAGGCGTTTTTTGTCTAACCCGCCGGCAACCAATGTTTCCGCTACTGCAAGTCCCAAATGCCCCGCCCCAATAATGCCAATCCGTTGTTCTGTCATATTATGAATATTTTACATTGAGTGCAAAAGTACAATTTTTCTTTATAATGCAACATTTTTTTTATGTTAATGGTGATACGTTGTGATACAATGGTGATACAGTTGTGATACAGTTGTGATACGTTGTGATACAATGGTGATACGGTGGTGATACAGTTGTGATACAGTTGTATTTTCATTAATAATTAATAATTCATAATTAATAATTAATCAATGGTTTACTCCTTCAAATAAATCGCGTCCATCGCGTGAATCGTCATTCTTTTTGTAATTGTTGAACGTATAAGTGAGAGTCAGTCTGATAACAGGATATTGCGGGCGGATGCGGGTGATGGATTCCAGATTTGCCGTACTGATGTCGCTTCGGTAGCGTGCGGCATTGAAGATGTCCCGAAACGAAAGGGTTGATTGGAAATTGCGGAACCATTGCTGCCTGACCGCTATATTGGCAAACCAGAAAGCATCGGAACGTCCCTGTGTTGTTACCGATGGACCAACGAAGTTTCCATCCAACTGAATGCGCGTATTTTTGTGCACCTGAAAGAGGTTGTTGAGCGTAAAATCGTAATTGACGCTTGTTTCGTCGTTTCCGTCCATCTTATATTGGTTTTCTACCTTATAATAATAGATATTCCCGCTCAGATTCAGGTTCCACCAGCGATTCATTTTGAATTGTCCGTTCAGTTCCAGCCCCAAGGCGCGGTCTTGTCCCACGTTTGCCATTGAATCAAGGGTGACACCTGCCTCATAGGGAACGCGCAAACGCTCAATTTTATCCTTGCGATACCTGTAAAACAGGCTCGAAGCCAACACGTGTTCTTTCAGGTCCTTTTTGTAGTTAAGTTCCGAAGAATGAATGTATTCCGGGCGTATGTCGGGGTTGCCCTTTTCGGCAGAATAGTAGTCGCGATAGGTGATATACGGTTCCATAAAGAAGAGTTCGGGGCGGTTGGTACGGTACGAATATGCCACAGTCAGCGTTTGCTCTTTGGGCAGGTTATAGCCTGCGTGCACGGAAGGAAATACCTCGAAGCGGTTGACGATGCGCCCTGCGCCTTCTATCGAACTGCGCAGTACCTGATGGGTATGTTCGCCACGTAATCCTGCCTGAAAGTCAAACTTTTTGTAACTTTCTGAGGCGATGGCATACACCGAATGGATGCCTCGCTGAAAATAGAAGGTGTTGTAGATGTCGTCCCGCCAGAAAAACGCCTGTGTTGCCGGATTCCAGAACTGCATGGAATAGTCGCCGTCTTCCAGATAGGAATGGTATTGATAGCCGGTTTGCAATTTGCCAGTCGGGCTGAAAGGATATACATAGTCGAGATTTCCGCGCACTGTCTGTCGTACTTCGTCTTCCCACGCGCGATGTCCCTGTTGCTGTTGGTTGTGCGCGTCGAAAAGGTCGCTTTGGAAGTATTCAAGCGCGTCTCCCTCGTAAGCCAACAGGAAACCGCCCGAAAGTTTGTGTCCTTTGTCGTTGAATTTATGATCAAAGCCGATGCGACCGAGGGTCACGGTAGCGTGCAAGTCGAAATCGTCGCCGCTGATGTATTCGTCTGTCGCCAACGGCGTGACGCCGTCGGTGCGTGTTTCCTTGTAATTCAAAATTCCATCGCGGGTATATTTGTCGTACAGTATTTCCATGCCAAGATTCAGTGTTGTGCGTTCGGCAGGCATATATTCGATTCCACCGCGCACGCCGTAGTGATAACTTGTTCCGGTGCGCGGTCCGTTGGAATAGGAATGGGTTGTGATGCCGTTCACAATGGTGGTTTTATCCTGCTCAAAATGACTTTCTCGCACAGGCTTGTTCCAGTGAGCCGCCACACTCCATTTCAGTTTCTTTGCCTGATGTGTCAACAGAAAATCCGCACCATTGGACAGGGCTGTGTTTCCGTACACATTCACCATTCCGTTCCATCCCTGCATACTGTGTTTTTTAGTGATAATGTTAATCATACCCACATCCCCATCCGTGTCATAGCGGGCGGAAGGTGTGGTGATGATTTCAATGTTTTCAATCTGGCTTGCCGGAATTTGTTGCAACGCCTGTGTACCGGTGTACATACTCGGTCGCCCGTCAATATACACTTTGAATCCGCTGCTGCCGCGAAATGTAACCCCACCTTCGACATCCACTCTCACGGACGGCGCGTTTTCAAGTATATCGACTGCCGTTCCGCCGCTACTCATCAGATTGCCCGTAGCGTCAATCACCTTCTTGTCCAATTTATAGACAATCTGCCGTTTTTCTGCTCTTATTTCCACTTCTGCCAGCCCCACTTCCAATGATTGCAGTTCAATAACGCCCACATTCAGCGTTGCAGACGAACTGACAGTGATTTGCGGGTTGTTGAAGACATCGTACCCCAACGACCAAACGGTCAGCGTATATTCGCCGGCATTTATACCGGAAAGTGTGAATTGACCGGCTACATCCGATAAAATGTGTGCAACGGTGGCAGTGGTGCCTTTCTTGGTCAGGATGACGTCTGCCGCATCAATGGGCTTGTTGCTTCCCTTTTCAAGGACTTTCCCAGTGATGTCGGTTTGCGAAAAAATAACGCCACAAGTGCTGATACAGATGGCAATAACGAATAATAATTTGTTCATTTTGGTTTGTTATTATATTTAAAAATTGTGCAGGATTTTTTTTGTACCTGAAAAGAAAATGCGAATAAATTCACCACTGTGTGTGACACATAGCAGGAAAGAAAAGACGCAAAATTCATAACACGTTTATTTACAACGACATACGTGGTGGTGGGGGTAAATGCCAATAAATCAATCATTTGCGTAGATTGCACAAAAAAACGAGGTACTATATCTGGCATTTTATTCATAGATGAATATCAATTGAGGGCGCAAAAGTACATGAAATTTTTCAGATATCAAAGCACGTGCAATAAAAAAACACGACAAACACACGAAAGTTTCACGAAAAAAATAGTTAAAACAGCCTTTTTCAATTTCTTCATTTCTCAATATTGGTGATATTTTGGGTTGTTAATTCATAAAAAAGTAGTACTTTTGTACCAAATTTTCGACAATTTCTGAAAGTCAGAATAAATGTAATAATTTGATTTATAAATATTAAAACATAACGTTATGTTGTTTGGCAATAAAATTAGACAGATAGCAGTTGGAATTTGGAGGCATAGAGATGATTATAATATAGTAAAACCAATTTAGAACAACATTAAAATAGCATTGAAATTAACAAGTTAAAATAATTATGCCCGAACAGCAAAATATAGAGTAGTATGGAACGAACATTAATGACACAACTTTTGGCTTGGAAAGAGAGCAAGAACCGTAAGCCGCTTATTCTCGAAGGAGCGCGTCAGGTGGGGAAAACTTGGCTGCTCAAAGAGTTTGGCAAACGCTATTTTAAAAATGTAGCGTATGTAAATTTTCAGAATCCGAGTCGAGAAATAACGGAACTGTTTGAGGGTTCAATAGACCCGCACCGAATTGTCGGAATGCTCGAACTCTATCTGGATATGAAAATTTCGGCAACGGATACCTTGTTGTTTTTTGATGAAGTACAAGAAGTGCCGCGTGCATTGACTTCTCTCAAATATTTCTGCGAAGATGCTCCCAAATATCATGTAGTAACCGCCGGCAGTTTGCTTGGTATTTTTTTGCACAAAGGCACTTCATTTCCTGTTGGAAAAGTAGATTCTCTACGATTAGAACCGCTTGATTTTGAGGAATTTCTTTGGGCAAACGGTCGCGATAAAATGCTTGATTATATTAAAGAACACCCTTTTGAAAATCAGTTTAGGGAAATCTTTTACGACCTTTTCAAATACTATCTTTTCACCGGTGGAATGCCTGCTGTGGTCGCCGACTGGATAGAAACGCATGATTTCGACAATGTCATAATCAATCAGGAAAAGATTT
>JAITTD010000265.1 GCA_031287245.1 Bacteroidales bacterium | reverse complement strand
AGCGTAATAGGCACGGTTGCCCGATATTGACGAACTTAAAAAACTGTTGTGAAAATGAACGGATTTTAGAAAGTTTTTTGTATTTTTGCATCCTTGAAAAATAAATGAAATATGGCTCTGACAGAATCTTTTCTCAGGCGCTTCCGACAATTTTTCGGCAAAAAAAGCAGACCCCGGCATGAATTGATGCTCTATCTCTTCTTTTTGCTGATTGCAGTCGTGATATGGTACATGAATGCTTTGAACAAGGATTATATCACCGATTTAAAGTTTTCCACCAGTTTCGTAGATTTACCTGCGGATAAGGTCATGATACAGGCGCCCGACGACTATGTCACCCTTACGGTGCAGGCACAAGGCTTCACCCTGCTGAAATACCGCTTGGGCATCATCTTTCATCCCGTTCTTATCAAGGCAAATTACAAAAATCTGAAACAACTGCGCAAGGGCAAATACTATATGCTCACCTCTTCTGTAGTGGAACATATTTCCGAACAGTTGAGTTCCGACATCAATTTAATTCGCGTTATGCCTGATACGTTGAGATTTATGTTCAGCGATATGGTGCAAAAAAAAGTGCCGGTGAAAGTCATTTCGCAGTTTCAGTTTGAAAAAGAGTTTACCGCTTTGGGGAATATCAAGGTGGAACCGGCAGAAGTGACCGTTTCGGGACCTCACGCTATCATTGACACCATCCGGTATATCTATGCACAGGGCAAAACGTTCAAGGGTTTGAAGGATACCTTGAAGGCGATGCTCGCATTGCAGCCGGTGGACTTGCTGAGTTTCGACGCTGATGAAGTGCACATCACCCTGCCGGTGGAAAGAGTCACCGAAGCCGGCGTTTCCGTAAGCATTGAAGCCATCAACCTGCCTGAGGGTTTTTCGTTAAAGACCTTTCCGGGAAGTATTTCGGTGAATTGCATGGTGCCGGTGAGCCGTTTCAACAAGTTACAACCTCAGATGTTTCGTGCGGTGGTGGACTACGAAAGCATCACCAATAGCAAAGAGAGCAAAGCCAAAGTGGTGATTTCCAAATCGCCAGACTTTGTGTTGGATGTGCGCTATCATCCCAAAAGCGTTGATTTTATTGTGGAAAAATAATGCTCAAAATTGGGATTACCGGCGGAATAGGCAGCGGCAAAACGACTGTTTGCAAACTGTTTGAAACATTGGGCATCCCCGTGTATTACGCCGACGGACGGGCAAAAGAACTGATGAACACCGACATGCAACTGAAAGCCTTGTTGCAGGAACGATTCGGAGCAACCATTTATGTGGACGGACAGTTAAATCGCAACAAATTGGCTGCACTGATTTTCAACAACAAAGAAAATTTGCAGACAGTAAACGGATGGGTACACCCTGCCGTTGCACGCGATTTTGAAAAATGGTGCCACACACAGCACGCACAATATGCAATGGAAGAGTCAGCCATTCTGTTTGAACACAATCTGGCAGCGCTATTTGACAAAGTGATTTTGGTGACTGCACCCGAAAATCTACGCATAGAAAGGGTTTGCCGCCGCGATGCCGTTCGCGCCGAAGCCGTCAGGCAACGCATGAACAACCAGTGGAGCGAAGAAAAAAAGAAGAGACTGGCAGATTTTATCATCCACAATGATGATGAAAATATGCTGATACCACAGATTTTGGAAATACATCGACAGTTAACAACCGCCTGAACTGCGATTCAGAGATAAAAATACAAAAATACATCAATTTTGTACACAAATTAGCAAAAGTCAAAAAAAATACTTACCTTTGCCGTCATAAATTTTCACTCATTAATAATAGTAGCATGGTATCATACAAAGATTTAGGCTTGGTAAACTCAAAAGAGATTTTCGCCAAAGCATTCAAAGGAAAATATGCCATTCCGGCATTCAATTTCAACAACATGGAGCAACTGCAAGCCATTATTGCAGCCTGCGTTGAAAAGAAATCACCTGTTATTTTGCAGGTTTCGAGCGGTGCGCGTAAATACGCCAACCAGACTCTGCTTCGTTATATGGCTCAGGGAGCAGTAGAATACGCCAAAGAATTGGGCTACCCGATTCCCATCGTACTGCATTTGGACCACGGCGACACATTCGAACTGTGCAAATCATGTATCGAATTTGGGTTTTCGTCGGTTATGATTGACGGTTCGCATCACCCTTACGACAAAAACGTGGAAGAAACCGCCAAAGTAGTAGAATATGCACACAAATACGACGTAACCGTGGAAGGCGAGTTGGGCGTATTGGCAGGCATCGAAGACGATGTGAAGGCTGAAACCCACACCTACACCGAACCATCGCAGGTGGAAGACTTTGTGAAGAAGACAGGCGTTGATTCGCTGGCTATTTCCATCGGAACATCGCACGGCGCCAACAAGTTCAAACCCGACCAGTGTACCCGCAATGCCCAAGGCATTTTAGTTCCGCCGCCTCTGCGTTTCGACATTCTGGAAGAAGTTGAAAAACGCATTCCCGGATTTCCCATCGTGCTGCATGGCGCATCATCTGTGCCGCAGGACAAAGTTGCCACCATCAATCAGTTTGGCGGCGCGTTGAAAGACGCCATCGGCATTCCCGAAGACCAGTTGCGCAAGGCTGCTGCATCGGCAGTTTGCAAAATCAATATTGACAGCGACGGTCGTTTAGCGATGACCGCAGCCGTTCGCGAAGTGTTCGCCACCAAACCCGGCGAATTTGACCCGCGTAAATACCTCGGTCCCGCCCGCGATTCCCTGAAAGAATTGTATATGCACAAAGTGACCGACGTTTTAGGTAGCGCCGGACAAGCATAACCGAACGATTCATACCATAAAACCCGTATTGGAACTGTCCGGTACGGGTTTTTTGATAGCTTTCTATATTTGTATGATTTTCTATCAAAAATATGAAAAATAATTATTACTTTTGTAGATTTATTTTGTATGGGTAAAATTTTAGAATACATACAGCAGTCGGGCAATGGTAAGTATCAGTGTTACAAGACAAAAAAGTTGTCGTTAGATTCCAGCGACAATGATACTATTGTGTACAATTACGATGACAAACCTATTGTGCAGATGACAAAAAGCGTTTTTGCAGAAACTGACCGTAGCCGACAAAGCACTGTTTCACTTGGCAATTTGCTAAATAACCGTGTTCCCCCTCTCCCCATTTTTCGTTATTTTTTAGACGGCTCTCGCCATACCTACAAAGTAGATGATATTGCTATTGGCAAAAAAATATTCCCCATTGTAGCCGGACAAATCATTGTCGGCTGTTGTGAGCGCAAAGACCGCGACACTTTTAAAAAATACGACTTGCGCAGTAAAATTGTCCTTGCAATGCCGGACGATTTTGACGATGATGACGGCGGTGAAAATTTTTGCCGTTCCTACTGCGAAAAACTGAACAACGAAATCGGCAATATACCTTTCATTCGTGAAA
>JAITTD010000231.1 GCA_031287245.1 Bacteroidales bacterium | reverse complement strand
TCGATTTCGTAAAAACGCCGTTCGTCCACATCGCTAATGCGCATTAATTTCAAATAATGCGACCAACTTAATTGAAAATCAGGAGTTTGTAATTTCGCAGACACTGTCTGGGGAATTTGGGAAAAAGATTTCGTCAACACTGTTGAGGATTTTTCAATATCTTCTTTTTCAGTAATTTGTAATTCCTCAGACAGTGTCTGAGGAATTGAGTATGCTTTATAAAAGAAACGCATTTGCTCTAAATTGGTTAAAGAAAATCCTTTCCCAAACTCTTGTGTCAATCGTTTTGACAATTCCTGCAAAATCTGTTTGCCATATTCTGCGCGGCTTTCGCCGTTCTGCTCATCTTCCACAATCATACGACCTATTTCGTAGTAAGTGTAAACCATTGTGTAGTTTACGGTTTTCACTACGGCGGTACGCGCTTTCTGCAAAAGGTCTATGACTTTGCTAAAAAGGTCATCAGTAACGACTTGATTTGGTTGTTCTATTCTTTTTTTTGCCATTTTTTCTTATTTGTCAAATGCAAAGTTACGGATTTTTTATGACGCACATTCAAGTTACAAATGCAACTTTTTGATTCTGCAAAAGTAGTAAAAATTTTTCACTATGAGTCAAAAATCCCAATTTTTTTCTTGGTCTGTTGTTTAGTCAAGTGAAAGTCGCGCCGACCCCTCGCTGCTATTTTCACTTGACAGGTGACGCAAAAATTTTCACTTCAATTTTCATCCGTTTTCACATTCATCCTGTCGGAAATTGAAATAATTTCACATCAAAACTTGCGATGTCTCGAAAAAAAAGTATTTTTGTTGTGTTTATTTCAATAAAGAATATTTTGTATGGAGTTGTTATCTAAACGATTGGCTGGTCTTTCGGAGTCGCAGACCATGGCTATGAATCAAAAAACGCAGGATTTGCAGGCTCAAGGAGTGGATGTGGTGAATCTCAGCGTGGGTGAACCTGACTTTTTCACTCCCGACCACGTGAAAGCCGCCGCCAAAGAAGCGGTGGATAAAAATTTTTCGTTCTATTCGCCCGGTGATGGCTATATGGACCTTCGCAAGGCGGTGGTTGCCAAACTGAAAAACGAAAACAACCTGAATTTTGAACCAAAGCAGGTGATAGTGTGCAATGGCGCTAAACATGCGCTGGCAAACACGGTGATGTCCATAGTGGACGATGGCGATGAGGTGATTGTGCCTGCGCCTTACTGGGTTACATACGTGGAGCTGGTGAAACTTGCAGGCGGAATCAGTGTAGTGCTTCCCACCACTTTGGCAACGGACTACAAGGTGACACCCGAACAGTTGGAAGCCGCTATCACACCAAAAACCAAGGCATTCATGCTTTGTTCGCCTTCCAATCCCACCGGCAGCGTATATTCCAGGGAAGAACTGAAAGCCCTGGCAGACGTTCTTGCCCGTTATCCGCGCATCATCATCATAGCCGACGAGATATACGAGCACATCAACTTTGTGGGGCGGCACCAAAGCATCGCACAGTTTGAAAACGTGAGCGCGCGCACTGTCATCATTAACGGCGTGTCCAAGTGCTACGCCATGACCGGCTACCGCATCGGTTACCTTGCTGCGCCGCTGTGGATTGCCAAAGCCTGCTCAAAATTGCAGAGCCAGTTCACTTCCGGTCCCTCGTCCATTGCGCAACGCGCCGCTCTGACTGCGTTGACCGTCAATAATAACTTCACCGAGGACATGAAACAGGTATTCAAACGCCGTCGTGACTTGGTGTTGAAAGGCTTGTCGGAGATTCCCGGTCTGAAATTCAATATCCCGCAAGGTGCGTTTTATGTTTTTCCCGATGTGACAGCCTGTTTCGGCAAGAGCGATGGCGAAACCACCATCAACAACAGTTCCGACCTGAGTCTTTACCTTCTGAGCAAGGCTTTTGTAGCCACTGTGTCAGGCGACGGCTTCGGCGAACCGAACTGTATCCGCATTTCTTATGCCACCGCCGACGAAAAACTGACGAAAGCCATGGCATCTATGAAAGAAGCGTTTTCAAAGTTGAAGTAAGCGTTTGGGTTGTTACTTTAAAAGCACAAAAAAAATTTAATGAAATTTGAACGGGTTCTAAATTATTTTTAATATTTTTGCACCCTATTTTTATTATCAATAATTCAAAAAAAATGGCATATTTATTCACTTCCGAGTTTGTTTCCGAAGGTCACCCCGATAAGGTTGCTGACCAGATTTCCGATGCTTTGCTGGACGAGTTCCTGCGTACAGATCCTGAATCAAAAGTAGCGTGTGAAACATTGGTTACCACCGGATTAGTAGTATTGGGCGGCGAAGTTAAAACCCGCGGATACGTTGATGTACAACAAACAGCACGCGATGTAATTGGCGAAATCGGCTACACAAAAGGCGAGTACATGTTTGAAAGTTCTTCCTGCGGCGTATTGTCTGCAATTCACGAACAATCGCCCGACATTAATCAAGGGGTGGTTCGCTCAAAGGAAGAAGACCAGGGTGCCGGCGACCAGGGCATGATGTTTGGTTATGCCAGCAGGGAAACCGACGAGTATATGCCGCTGTCGTTAGTGGTAGCACGCCGTTTGCTCATCGCACTGACGGAAATCCGCAGAGCAGGCAAGCAAATGACTTACCTGCGTCCAGATTCCAAGTCGCAGGTGACAGTGGAATATGATGACAACGGAAAGCCCTTGCGCATCCACACGATCGTGGTTTCTACGCAACACGACGATTTTGACGAAGAACAGAAGATGCTGGCAGTCATCCGCAAGGATGTGCAGGAAATCTTGATTCCGCTTGTCAAATCCGAACTTCCCGCACGTATTCAGCAACTTTTTGACGACAAATTTATTCTGCACGTCAACCCGACCGGCAAATTTGTTATCGGCGGTCCCCACGGCGATACGGGGCTTACCGGTCGAAAAATCATTGTAGATACCTACGGAGGAAAAGGCGCTCACGGCGGCGGCGCTTTCTCAGGCAAAGACCCCTCAAAAGTGGACCGTTCGGCGGCTTATGCAGTGCGTCACATCGCTAAAAACATTGTTGCAGCAGGCATTGCAGACGAGGTGTTGGTGCAGGTGGCTTATGCCATTGGCGTAGCACAGCCGGTAGGTTTGTATGTCAATACTTACGGTACTTCCCACGTATCCCTTCACGATGGCGCCATAGCCGAAAAAATCGAAAAGATTTTCGATATGCGCCCTTACAGCATTGTGAAACGCTTCGGACTGAAAAATCCTGTCTTCCGCGATACCGCCAAATTCGGTCATTTCGGCATTGAGCCTTACAAAAAAACGGTAGCCATTGATTATGACGGCAAGAAATCGAAAGAAGTAGAATTTTTTGCGTGGGAAAAATTAGATTATGTAGATACTTTGAAAAAGGCGTTCAACCTGTAAAAAGGCGTTTTTACGAATACCAATTCCCATGATACCGCGATTTTGTTTCCTGGTATGCTTGTATTTTGTTCCCTGTGCAACCAATGTGGCTGCACAGGACGGCTACCGTGCGGCAACTGCGCAGGAAACGGCAGAAGTGAAAAAGAAAATCGAAGCAGCTTCGACAGCAATGAAAACGCTGCATTGCGATTTTGAACAGACCAAAACCATCACTATTCTTGCCGAAAAAATGATTTCCACCGGCTTTATGACTTATCAACAGCCCGATGTGGTGCATTGGGAATATGTAACGCCCTATCATTACGTGTTTGCCATGACCGGAAGCAAGGTAAGCATCGAATCGGGCGGGCGGAAAGATGAAATTGACGTCAATTCGAGCAAACTGTTCAAAGAAATCAGCGCCATCATCGTGTCCGGAATCAATGGGCACGATATTTTCAATGAAACACGGTTTTCAGCAAGTTATATGACAGGCAAAGCAGGCTTTTTGGCGATTTTAACGCCCAAACAGAAGGCTGTCAAGCAGATGTTTCAGGAAGTCAGGCTCTTTTTCGACCCTGCGGATAATACTGTCTTTATGGTGAATATTGCAGAAGCAAGTGGCGACCACACTGTTATCCGCATGAAGAACAGAAAAATAAACTCAATTACGAATTAAAAATTGCGAATTACGAACTTTTACCCTGAACAAATTCTTCATTCATAATTCATAATTGTTTACTACCTTTGCCCCCCAAAATTAATTGTAATTTATCATCATAAAACAAGAATAAATGGCTTCTACAGCAGATTTTAGAAACGGAATGTGCATCCGTTACAACGAAAAGCCCTGTGCCATTGTATGGTTTCAGCATGTGAAACCCGGCAAGGGCGGCGCTTTTGTAAAAACAAAACTTCGTAACCTCGAAAACGGGCGGATTTTGGAAAACACTTTTACGGCAGGCGAGAAAGTGGACGAGATTCGCGTTGAACGCCGTCCATATCAGTTTCTGTACAAGGACGACCTCGGATTTCACTTTATGCACAGCGAAACCTACGACCAGATTGATCTTCAATCGGATTTGGTGGACAATCCCGACCTGATGAAAGAAGGGCAATCCGTGGAAATGATGTTCCTTGCCGACGAGGAACGGGTGTTGACCTGCGAACTGCCGCCTTTCGTGGAATTGGAAATCACCTACACCGAGCCGGGGGTGCGCGGCGATACGGCATCCACCAACTCGTTGAAACAGGCGACGATGGAAACAGGCGCCATCATTGGCGTGCCGCTGTTCATTGAGCAGGGCGAAAAAATCAAGGTAGATACCCGCACAAGGTCCTATTCGGAAAGGGTAAAATAAATCAAATATAGCATGAATTTTGTAGAAGAATTGCGGTGGCGCGGCATGATACACGATATGATGCCGGGCGCGGAAGAGTTGCTGCAAAAGGAACTGACCACCGCTTATGTGGGCATTGACCCGACAGCCGATTCGCTCCACATCGGTCATTTGGTGGGCGTGATGATGTTGCGTCATTTTCAGCGTTGCGGACATAAACCGTTAGCGTTGGTAGGGGGCGCCACAGGCATGATTGGCGACCCTTCCATGAAATCGCAAGAGCGCAACCTGCTCAGCGAAGAGGAACTGCGCCACAATCAGGCGTGCATCAAGCAGCAACTGGCAAAATTCCTCGACTTTGAGTCCGCTGCGCCCAATGCTGCCGAGATGGTGAACAATTACGACTGGATGAAAGGCTTTACCTTTCTGGATTTCATTCGCGACATCGGCAAGCATATCACCGTGAATTACATGATGAGCAAGGATTCGGTAAAGAAACGTCTTGCAGGCGAGGGTGACGGAATGTCGTTCACCGAATTTACCTACCAATTGGTGCAGGGCTACGATTTTCTGTGGCTCTACCGCAACAAAAACTGTCGTTTGCAGATGGGAGGCTCCGACCAATGGGGAAATATCACCACCGGCACAGAGTTGATACGCCGTGTTGAAAGCGGAGAAGCGTTTGCACTTACCTGTCCGCTCATCACCAAGGCTGACGGCGGAAAATTCGGCAAAACCGAATCAGGAAACGTGTGGCTCGACCCCAAACGCACTTCGCCTTACCAATTCTACCAGTTTTGGCTGAATGTGAGCGATGCCGATGCCGAAAAATACATCAAAATATTCACCGGACTGCCACAGGACGTTATCAAAGGCTTGATTGAACAGCAACATGCCGAGCCGCACCTTCGTATTCTCCAAAAAAC
>JAITTD010000214.1 GCA_031287245.1 Bacteroidales bacterium | reverse complement strand
TTTTTTTGGCGATTTAACCAGTGTTGCCTGGTGTGGAAACTGTGTAACTCAAGAACAATGGGATAGTGCATATATTGCACAAGTTAAACGAAATTGGATAAGAAAATGAAAAGAGACATTATAGCCAAAACAAAAGACATAAAACGATTCATAACAAGCGTATTACGCATATCGCTTCTATGCCTCATTCTCAATTGTCAACTGTCAATTGTCAACTGTCAATTGTCCATTGCAGCAACTTCTGAAAGGATATGATGATTTGGGCTGCATCACTAGATGAAAGTTGCCTCATATTGTGTTTCGTTGCCTTTGGCGTCGGTTACTTTTAGCAGCAGGCTGTGTTTGGTGTTTTTCATCAGTCGGGTGTTGTCGAAATCGTAGAAAAGCAGGCTACGTTTGGCGTCGTATTCAAAGAGTACCCAATGTCCGTCAATCCAGCCGTTGCAGGTGGCTATGCCCGACAGATTATCGGTTATTTTGATGCGTATGTTCTGTTGTCCCCGCATATTGCTGCCGTTTTTGATGTTCACAGGCACAATACGAGGCGGAACAGTGTCCACTCCGATGGCGAAATTGCCAAAAGTGAGAGAAGATGCGGTTACTGTGCCATTGACAAATTTGCCTCCAATGGCGCTTATTTTGCCTTTTTCGCCTGCCTGCACTATCAGCGCCTTCTCTCTCAGGCGCAGTGGAAGGCTGTCGGCTGCTATCTCAATCGTTAAAGGCGTATGTAAAGGCGTATAGAAGTTGTGAACGTGAAACACGTCTGAATAAAATGACCGCAAGCCTTTGGAAGAAGTGATTTCAAAGTCTGTTTTGTCATACAGCGCATCGGCAGGAATAGACACTTTAATGCCATTATAGCGGTAAACAATATTCCCATATCTGTTTTGCTGAAAAACCGGTATTTTCAACCATACCGGAATGTCTTCTTCCGGTTTTTTGGCAGGAATATACCTGAAAGAGAACTCCAAACGACTGCGATTGCCGTGTAAATCACCGGCTACTACCGATACCTGATGCCTGGAAGTATCGATAAACGACACAATGCCTCTGTTGTCGTGCGTGTCATATATATTCAGACGGTTATTCGGTTCAAGGTACATCCTGTTGAGCCTTATTTTGTGCTTCATGTAATATTCATAATCAATCAAACTGTTGATATATCGGCTTTCAGCGAAAGCAAACCTGTTCATTGACTGCGAAAAACAAAGCGCATTGTTAATATACAGGCGAAGTGTATATATTCCGCACTTTTTTTCCGTGTCCGAAACTCTGTCGAAGGCTTCTATGCCGAATGCCACCTCGCCTTGGATGTGCAATTTCGGATTTCCCTGTATTTGATAGTTGCTTCCCTTTTTCACCACCGGCAAGACAAGTTTTTCATGCGAACCGTTGACCGTGCTGCTGTCGCCAATGGGGAAAATGGCTATCTTTTGCAGGACGGGCGCCATCTTATCAGCCACACCAAATCCAAACAGAAGAGGGTTGATGATATCTCCCGTTTGGGTGTCGTGCAACTCGAAATGCAGGTGCGGTCCGCTCGAACTGCCTGTATTTCCGGAAAAGGCGATGATTTGTCCCCGTTTCACCGGAAATAGCGAACTGTCCGGGTATAAATCCACTTGAAAACATTCGCGCTGGTACTGTATCTGCTTCACCCAAGTTGCCACCTCAGGATAAAAACGTTCCAGATGCCCGTAAATCGTTGTATATCCATTGGGATGAGTGATGTACAAGGCTTTCCCGTAGCCGGAAGGCGACATTCTTACACGCGACACATAACCGGCTTCTGCCGCATGGATTTTATGCCCTACAGTGCCCTGTGTGCGGAAATCGATGCCTGCATGGAAGTGGTTGGAGCGCAGTTCGCCAAAAGTGCCTGCAAGTGCAATCGGCAAATCCAACGGATGGTGGAACACCGTATCTTTGAGCGCATTTCGCTCAATGCCCGTCTGACCGCTAAGTCCGAATGTCGTCGTCAGGCAAGGAAGGACAAGACCAATTATGCAAAACATCAAGCGTATCATCATTTGCGCACCGCTTTTCTTTTACGCAAATTCAGTGACATTCCTGCTTTGGGTTCCGAGCCTTCTTCCAAATTGTTCAGATAATACAGCCTTTTCAACTTTACTGCATACATTTGTGATACATCTCTCATGGTTTCTCCTTCCCGCAGCAGATGGTACTCTTTTCCGCGTGCAGCGCGACGGCGTTTGGGCTGGATATAAACGATTTCGCCCTCTTTCAGCGGCTTTGACAACTCTGCATCGTTGTATTTGGGCAATTGCCAAGGCATCATATCCTGCGTTTTTGTCAAGGATTCATAACTGTCGCCTGCCTTTGCCTGTATGTATTCCGTGCGGTTGTACTCTTTCACGGCATAATGTTCAATGCCTACCGAAAAATTATCTATGTTTGTTTTTTTTACGGTCTTTTTAGGCTGATTTTGTGAAACCTGCTTGTCCGTTTTGTTTTTTTCAGATTTGTTCACCGCTACACCTGTGTCATACTGGTGCAAATTGTATTTTTCAATCACAGTAATCAATTTTTCCGGATAATCGGGTGCAGTTGCATAGCCTGCTTTCCGCAAACCCTTTGCCCAACTTTTGTAATCGGTTGATTTGTAGTTGAAAAGAAAGGCATAGCGACTTCGCGACATCAGAAAATCCGTATGGTCGCGGAACGATTCCTCCGCTGTATTGTAATGGCGGAAACATTCGCCTTTTTTGTCATCGTTGTGGAAAGTTTTGTTGCCTCCCCAATCGTGGCATTTGATGCCGAAATGGTTGTGATAATTGACAGCCAGACTGCTGTTGCCGCTGCCCGATTCGAGAATTCCCTGCGCCAGCGTTATGCTTGCCGGTATTCCGCTTTTTTTCATTTCGGATACCGCCAAATTCTTATAGGTGTCAATATAGGTTTGGGTAGTGATTTTTTGCGCCCACAATACCTGCACCCCCAACAGAAACCCACAGAAAAGACCGATTGCTTTCATGCTGCAAAAATAAGAAAAATTATTCATACAGCAAATAAGGACGACGCTGTTCTTTGAATTTTTCCACATCGCTCTGCCACACAGTTTTTATTTCTTCGGCGGTTTTGCCTTCCACAATCATCGTTCTGACATAATCCACACCGACTAATTTCTCAAAAAAAGATGTAAAAAAGGGCTTGCCGTTCATTCTTTGATAAGCATCAATTATACAGGACAAATCAAAACCGTTGTTGATGATTTCCTTGTCGGAAAGGCTGCGCAGGTCAACGCCATGGCACAATTTGCCGAGCAGAGGCGGGTTGGTGGCGGCAGGCAGGCTCTGTGGCGTGAAACTGAACGTACAATCCCGCATTGCAGGGTGTCCATACACCTGAAAAGGGAAAGGTGTGCCGCGTCCGAGACTCACTTGCGTACCCTCGAAAAGACAGATGGATGGGTACAAATAGATGGATTTCATGTTGGGAAGGTTGGGAGAAGGCGGCACCGGCAGCCGATACAAACTGCTGCGGGTGTAATTTTGGCATTTTACAACGGTAAGCGCACACACACGACCTTCAGGCAACCATTTTTCGCCGTTTATCATCAGTGCGAGTTCGCCAAGCGTCATGCCATGTACAACAGGGATGGGCAGCCATCCCACGCCCGATTTATGCTTCATGTCCAACAGCGGTCCGTCCACGTAACCGTTGGGATTGGGGCGGTCGAGCAAAATCATGGGTTTGTGGTGTTCTGCACAAGCGTCCATCAATTGCATCATGGTAATATAATAGGTGTAAAAACGCAGTCCCACATCCTGAATATCCACTATCAGCACATCAAACAGCAGCATTTTCTGTTTGTCGGGTTTGGCGTTTTTGCTGCCATAGAGGGAATATACCGCGATGCCGGTTTTTTTGTCCACCGAGTCGGATATATGCTCTCCTGCTTCGGCATCGCCGCGGAATCCGTGTTCGGGTGAAAAAATAGCCGTCAGGTGGAAGCCTTCGCGCCGGAGCATATCCACCAAATGCTCGTCGCCCACCATACCGGTGTGATTGCTCATCACTGCCACCCGTTTGCCTTTTATCAACGGGAAATATTCGCCCTTATTCTCTGCACCCACTTGAATTGCTTGCCCACAAACGATTGCAGGCAGCAACAGCAGCATGAAAACCAGTATCGGGTGGATGTATTTATTTTGCATCATTTACTCCACTTTGCCGCCAAATTCCATCAGACAGGCTTTGATAAATCCGTCGATATCGCCGTCCATCACTGCCTGCACGTTGGATGTCTGGTAATTGGTGCGGTGGTCTTTCACGCGGCGGTCGTCGAACACATAACTGCGAATCTGCGATCCCCACTCTATTTTTTTCTTTCCTGCCTCCACTATTGCCTGCGCTTTGCGGCGTTTCTCCAGTTCCAGTTCGTAAAGTTGCGATTTCAGCAGGCGCAGGGCATTGTCCTTGTTGCCAAACTGCGACCGGCTCTCGGTGTTTTCAATCACAATCTCATCGGGTTGATTGGTGACAGGATTGACAAATTTGTAGTGGCACCTTACACCGGTTTCCACTTTATTTACATTTTGTCCGCCTGCGCCGCTGGACCGAAAGGTGTCCCAGGTGAGTCCGGCAGGATTGATTTCAACTTCAATGCTGTCGTCCACCAGAGGCACTACAAACACGGATGCAAACGAGGTCATTCGCTTTCCCTGCGCGTTGTAGGGCGACACGCGCACGAGGCGGTGCACTCCGTTTTCGCTTTTCAGGTAGCCGAAAGCCATTTCGCCCTCCGTTTGTATGGTAGCGGTTTTGATACCGGCTTCGTCGCCCGACTGGAAATTGGTGACTTCCACTTTGAATCCCTGCCGTTCGCACCAGCGGGTGTACATCCGCAGCAGCATTTCCGCCCAATCCTGCGCTTCCGTGCCACCGGCGCCTGCCACAATCTTGACGACAGCGCCCAACCGGTCTTCTTCCTGCGAAAGCATGTTCTTCATTTCCAAGTTTTCTACCAACTCCACAAGATGGGCGTATGCCTCGTCCACATCCTGCTCGCTGACAGCGTCTTCCTTGAAAAAGTCGAATGCCAGTTGAAGTTCCTCGCAAGCCGTTTTCACACCGCGATAGCCTTCTATCCAGTTCTTCAACTCTTTTACTTTCCGCATCTGCGCTTCGGCTGCTTTGGTATTGTCCCAAAAACCGGGCACTTGCGTGCGTTCTTCTTCCTCTTCTAACTGTATTTCTTTGCTTTCGATGTCAAAGATACCTCCTGAGCGCATCCTCGCGCTCCAGCAAACCTTTCAGTTGCTCAATAGTGATCATATTTATATTTATTTTTAAAAATTTCGCTTGATGAATTATAACGCGATAGAAGAAGAAATATTGTTTTAGACTTCATGGATGTACAATCAATGTTTTGCGTCCTATTTCTATAACTTGACTTTCTTTGTTGATCTCTTTGCTCCCTTTGCCATATTTCATTCAAAAAATAAGCCATCCGGTTTTGGTTTTACTATGATTGTATCCTGCCCCTGATCCAACCATATCCGAGTTCCATCATTTTCAAGGTATGACACTCGAAAAAACATTTTTCCTGACCGTTTGGGAATAACTACTGTATTAAAATCATAATCTGTAGTATCGGAGGGTTGCGCAATAGTGCAATTGGAACAAACTATGCCTGTGTTTTGAGGACAAGCACCTTCTATATATACTCTCAAATATTGTGGGACTCCGGCATACCACACAGGGTCAATGGTTACCACTTCTACTCGAGGATTTTCAGGTATCGGTTGGGGAATGCCATTTACAAATTGGGCTTTCCAATCCATATCTCCATCTGCATACCATCCTTTCCATTCGCCTTCTCTTCTCCCGTTCACATAATTGCCCATCTGTCGCAATTTTCCATTCGGAAAATAGTCTTTCTGCAAATAGGCAGAAGTGTCTTTTCCCGAATAGATGCGCTCCTTTTTTATCGAACCTGATGCGTAATATTCATAATCAGGTTGGAGTATGCCACATTTGCGGCGTTTTAGTGTTTGTAATTCAGGTATTTCTCTGATGTCCGCTCCCAATTTTTCGGCTTTCACAATACAGATACAAGCAGAATCGTACATTTCCTCATAGTAATACGACATCGCCAAATTGGTGTATAATGGGTAGAATGTGGAATCAATCTTGATACCGCGAAGACAATCGGCTTTTGATTTACTGTTCTCATCCACTGCGTAATACAGTGTTCCACGGTTGACATAAAACGCCGCTATTTGGTTGTTGATGTTGATGGCAGAATCCATCAGGGCAAGAGCCGTTTTGGGCTGATTGAGTCTTTGAAAACATACCGAAAGCCCTATAAACAGCCAAGGATTATGTGGTTCTATCTTGCGGGCTTGCTGAAAAATTTGTATCGCCTCCTGGTAGTTTTCTTTGTTGATGAAATCACGCGCATACGCAAATAATTGTTTTGTTTCGTCCTTTTCAAAATGGGCAAGTACTTTTATCGCTACTGTAGTGGTGTGAGAATAACCTAAGTACCACCACCGTTGCGGTATATAACTTGTGGGGGCTTTGAAATAGCGGATACCGGCAAACAAGGGAACGGTAAGCAACAGGTAACACACGGTAGTAACAGTAAGAGTAACTTTTCTGTGTTTACCCTTGGCAAAGTACAGAATGGCAGCAATAATAAAGCCGGGAATAATCACTAAGCCGGGAATATCAGCAAACGTCCAATACTGATATTTGCCGTACAGAATGACGGACATTGTCGCAATGAGCAACAGCAACAGTAAGTTGCGGCGGTCATGCCCATTCTTTCGGTATCTAATGCACTCCCATAGGCAACAAACAGCAACCATCAACAAGCCAAGCGCAAGCAGAATCCCGCTTCCGGGTACCATAGTGAATTTGAGTATCCGTGCAGCAACAATGAGCAGACAAGCGTAGTAGGGAAGGTTTTTCATCTTTGATCTATTGAGGGCACAAGAGGGCAAGCGTAAAAGCCTGCTGTTATGCTCAATATCAAAGCGATTCTTAAAACTGATAATGGTTTCATGGCGTTTATTTTGAAGGTGCAAATATAATGAATGTTTT
>JAITTD010000041.1 GCA_031287245.1 Bacteroidales bacterium | reverse complement strand
GTCTGAAGTGACCGCTTTTTCGTCCCTTGCATTTTTATGCTACCCGTAGTGTGCGGCTCTTCGCCTATTTAAACTGAAAAAAGGAATGTGCAGAGATAGATTATCCGAAAGGATGGCTTTCCTGTTTGTGTAAATCTGAAAAAACTTCAGCGGGCAAACCCGCGAAATCCCCTGGAAAAGTTCGCTCATTTGGCGGCTGTCGCCTTGTATTATTGTCTGTTTCGTATTCATTTGCACAAAAATTATTTTCATTTTCAAAAAAAACCGTACTTTTGTTTCATTTTTCATACAAAATGAATTATCTGCAAGCGGAACAATTATCCAAATCGTATGGCGACATTGTTTTATTCGACAATATATCCCTGAACATTCGCGACGGTGCGCACATTGCGCTGATTGCCCGCAACGGAGCGGGCAAAACCTCGCTGCTCAACATCCTTGCGGGAAAGGATACGCCCAATGCCGGCGCTATCGTGTGTCAACCCGATATCCGAATTGGCTATTTGGAGCAGGAGCCTGAGTTTGACCTCTCGTTGACCGTTTTTCAAGTGGTGTTTGCCTCGTCCAGCGAGATGGTGCAAGCCATATCCGACTACGAGCAAGCACTCATTTCGGATGACAAAAAGCGGCTGGCGCACTGCATGGAGCGCATGGACTACTTGGCGGCATGGGACTATGAGGCACGCATCAAACAGATACTCGGACGGCTGAAAATAACAGGGATTGACCAGCCTGTGAAGGAATTGTCGGGTGGACAGAAAAAGCGGCTGGCGCTGGCAAATCTGCTCATCAACGAGCCGGAACTGTTCCTGCTTGACGAGCCGACCAACCATTTGGACTTGGATATGGTGGAGTGGCTCGAAGAATATCTGCGGAAAACCGCCAGCGCCTTCCTGATGGTGACGCACGACCGCTATTTCCTCGACCGCGTGTGCACCGAACTCATCGAATTAGACCAAACCTCTGTTTTTCAGTACAAGGGCAATTACAGTTATTTTCTTGAAAAACGTGCCGAACGCATGGCAACGCAACAGGCGGAAACGGAAAAAGCCGGAAACCTGTTTCGCACCGAACTGGAATGGATACGCCGTATGCCGAAAGCACGGGGCACCAAAGCCAAATATCGCATGGACGCTTTTGAGGAGTTGAAAGAAAAAGCCCATCGCAAGCAGCCCGACCGGCAATTGGAACTGAACGTTCGCAGCGCACGCCTGGGCAGCAAGATACTGGTGATGGAGAAAGTAGGCAAGCGCTTGGGCGAACAGTTGATCCTCAGCGATTTTTCCTACACCTTTTCACGCAACGAGAAAATCGGAATCATCGGCAACAACGGCACCGGCAAAACTACCTTCCTGAATCTCATCACAGGCATGATGCAGCCCGACAGCGGCAAGATTGACACCGGCGAAACGGTGGTATATGGCTACTACCGGCAGGCAGGCATGGAGTTCAAACCCGGACAGCGCGTCATCGAAATCGTCAAGGAAATAGCCGAAACCGTCACAATGGGCGACGGCAGGCAAATATCCGCGTCGCAGTTCCTCGCCGAATTTCTGTTTCCGCCTGAAATGCAGTACGTGATGGTGGAAAAACTCAGCGGCGGCGAAAAACGCAGGCTGTACCTGGCAACCATACTCATCCGCAACCCCAATTTCCTGATTCTGGACGAGCCGACCAACGACATTGACATCGTGACGCTCAACATTCTGGAAGAATATCTGCAAACTTTCGGCGGTTGCCTGCTGATTGTGTCGCACGACCGCTATTTTATGGACAAATTAGTGGATCATCTGTTTGTCTTCGAGGGCGCAGGGAAAATCCGCGATTTTGCAGGCAACTACACCGAATACCGCGCCGTTCAACAGGCAACAGCCGACACCAGCCGACAGCCAGCAGTCGCAAAGCCGCAACCCAAGGCTACGCCCGTCAAAATCAAACCGACTTACAGGGAAAAGAAAGAGATAGAAGAACTCGAAGCCGCCATAGCCGTGCTGGAATCTGAAAAAGCAACCATAGAGCAGTTGTTGAGCACAGGTTCCGCAACGCACGAAGAAGTAGTGACGGCATCCACCCGGATGGGCGAAATCCTGACGGAAATAGATGCCAAAACCGACCGCTGGCTGACTATCAGTTAAAGAGAGACTCGTTCATTGCCGATAACGGTCAGATAAGCGCTGAATACCAACGACGGATCTTTCCGATGTTCCAATGATTCAAAAATATTTTTGATTTTACGGGTTAATTTCTCGTTAAAAATAACGCGCCCGTTGACAATGATTTTTACCGGTTCGTTAAAATCAATCATCTCATCATTGACGCCGACGGTCAACGTTTGGTAATCATTTTGGGAAATGGTAAATGTGTTATTGAAGCGCTCAATGACGGCGGTCTTGCCTCTTTTGGCTTCTTCAACGGGAATGGACAGCCAGTAAAACGAATCGTGCGGCGTATCGTCCTGCCGCCATACCACTTTCGCAGGATATGGATTTCTGACATATTGAGCCATCCAAGTCACGGCAATGGTGTCTGCATGATCCATCCAATGCCCTTTGCCTTCCACGATATGCGTTTCGTGGATATATCCCTGCGGATCTACCTGTTGCAGTTCATCCATCCTTTTTCCCAATTTGGCGGCTAAGAGATTGCGGTCATAAGCGCTGTCTTTTTCTCCCATCCATATCATAAACGGCGTATTGCGAAGGTTTACGAGCGAAACGTCACCCGGATGCCCTGCCATCATGGATGAAGCAGCCCATCGGTCAGCCATGCGGGGCGCTAATCGCCAAACGCCATCGCCTCCCGCCGAATAACCCATCACATACACTTTATTGGGATTGACATTTAATTCGACCATCGAAATCTGGATAATCTTGTCGAAGATAGAGTCCACGTGCGGTTGCGACCACATATTCCACTCATTCACAGCGCTTCTTGGCACAAAATACACTCCCTCCTTCGGTGAATAAAGGCGCATCTGGTTTTTCCATTGCTGGTCATTCACTGCTGCCGGCGCGCCTCCGCCTCCATGCATGGAAATGTAAAGCGACCTGCCGTCAGCCGGTTCCTCTCCAAACAGTTTGTAATCAAAGGGCATTGCATATTTGCCGGCGGTCAATTTTTTATCTGTCCATTCCGGTTCCCACAGCGCTTTTATCTCTTGCTGAACATACTGGTAAATCAGCACTGACGCCGATAATGCCTCTTCTTTGGAAAGACTTTCATGGGCAAATTTCTCATGGCTGATACACCCTTTTTGAGGGGATGTGAACCATGTTTTTAACAACTCTATGGGCTCCGTTGCAAACCCTGTACCGGTAAATAAAACTGCCAACAGGCAAAAGAAACACTTTTTCATTCTACAAAATTAATGAATGATGGATTTATAAAATTTGAGCAAAAATACGGATTAAATTTATATTAAAAATCAATTTTGTGAAAAAAGATTTAGCCTGCACACGCACAACCAACAGCAACAGGGACATCGCGCGTGGAAAGACGAAGACGCCTATTCATTTTTTTACCGGAAAATTTCTGCAAAAGGATTATCTTTACCCTCTCAAATTTTAAACTAAATGACTGATTTTCATATTAAAGCATTTTTTGAAAGGCGGATTTTATTCGCCTTTACTGCGTTTTTCGCCCTCAATTGTCAGCTGTCTGCTGTTCATTGTCAATTATTGAAGGATACCGTTCAGGTGGTGGCTGTGGGCGATGTGATGATGGGCACGATGTACCCCGACGGGCAATTTTTGCCGCCCAACAACGATTGCAGCCGCTCGTTCAGTATGGTGAAGGAATATTTTGCCGATGCAGATATTCTGTTTGCCAATCTGGAAGGCGCGTTGATAGAATCGCTTGATGGGGCAAAGAAATGTAACAACCCCGAATGGTGTTATACTTTCGGAATGCCTGCCGCTTTCGCCGACTGCTTGAAAGATGCGGGTTTCAACCTGCTGAGCATCGCCAACAACCACAGCGGCGATTTCGGAGCGGCAGGACGCGCTTCTACCGTTAAGGCGCTGGGCAACGCAGGCATTCGTTATGCTGGTCTGGTAAGTTGTCCCACCGTCACATTTACCAAAGAAGGCGTTAAGTACGGGTTTTGCGCATTCGCACCCAACGAGGGCACTGTCAGCGTGAAAGACATAGCGATGGCTGAACGGATAATCAGGGCGCTGAACGATAGTTGCGACATCGTGATTGTGTCGTTCCACGCCGGTGCGGAAGGCAACAAATACCAGAACGTGACGCGCCAAACAGAAAGTTTTCTGGGCGAAAACCGCGGCAATGTTTATGAATTTGCACACCGAATGATTGACGCCGGCGCTGATGTGCTGTTGGGACACGGTCCGCACGTGACACGGGCTGTGGAAGTGTATAAAAACCGGTTTATCGCTTACAGTATGGGCAATTTCAGCACTTACAGCCGCGTCAATGTGGCGGGAGTGAACGGATGGGCACCCATTTTTCGCATTTATACGGACAAGCACGGCGCTTTTCTGAAAGCACACATCACACCGACATGGCAACCCGCCGACGACCGCTGCCCACGCTACGATCCGCAACAGAACGTTACCAAAAAGATACGCAGCCTTACGCAGCACGATTTCCCCGACTCGCCGCTCACCATCACCGACAACGGCGTAATCACTCAACCGTAAAACCTTCAACAAACAATGACAGAACAAGATATACACATTGAAAAAATACGCATCCAAATGGAAGCAGCGGGCGCAGACGCCTGCCTTATCACTTCCAACGCCAACCTTTTCTATGCGGTGGGACAGGTGGTGATGGGCTATCTGTACATTTCGCGGCAGCATGAACCGCTGCTTTTCGTTCGCCGTCCGGTGGGATTGTCGGGTGAGCGCGTCATTTACGTGCGCAAGCCCGAAGAAATAGCAGAAATACTGACGAAGCGGGGACTCCCCCACCCTGCCACCCTCATGTTGGAGGGCGATTCCATCACTCACAGCGAATGGCTGCGCTATGAAAATATTTTTCCGGACAGCAAACCCATCAACGGAACGACGGCTATCCGCAAGGCGCGAAGCGTCAAAACAGCGCGGGAGATTGAACTGTTCCGCCAATCGGGTAAAATACACGCGGAGGTGTATCGGCATATACCGCAACTGTACCGTTCGGGCATGACGGACGTGGAATTGTCCATCGAGATTGAGCGTGCCATGCGTCTTGGTGGAAGTTACGGTATTTTCAGGGTTTTCGGGCAAAGCATGGAGATATTTGTCGGCAGTTTGCTGGCTGGCGACAATGCTGCTGCGCCATCGCCCTACGATTTTGGCTTGGGCGGACAGGGACAGCATCCTTCTCTGCCGGTTGGCGCCAACGGTACGCTGCTGCGCGAAGGAATGGCTGTGATGGTGGACATGGGCGGCAATTTTACCGGCTATATGACCGATATGACGCGCACTTTTTCTATTGGGAAACTGCCGGACAAAGCCTGTTTTGCACATCAAACCGCATTAGAGATACAAAACGAGGCAGTGCGCATGGCTCGCCCCGGCGCTGTCTGCGAAGATATATGGCAACGGGCGCTGGACATTGCCGCTGAGCGTGGATTGAAAGACTGTTTCATGGGCATCAGCCAGCAGGCAAAGTTCGTAGGACACGGCGTGGGCATCGAAATCAACGAATTGCCGGTGCTGGGCGCACGTTCGCAGATGACGCTTGAAACAGGCATGATGCTTGCCGTAGAGCCTAAGTTTGTGATAGAGGGAGTGGGCGCGGTCGGCATTGAGAACACTTTTGTAGTGACCGAAGCAGGCAGCGAAAAAATCACCATGCTTGATGATGGAATCATTGATTTGACCGAAAACCGATGAAATCCTTTTTCCAAGACCAATTGTGCGAAGCCGGATGCGATGAGGCGGGACGCGGATGCTTGGCGGGACCGGTATTTGCGGCTGCCGTCATCCTTCCAAAGGATTTTACGCACGACATACTGACGGATTCCAAACAGTTGACCGAAGCACAACGCTACCGCCTGCGCAGCGATATTGAAACGCAGGCGGTGGCATGGGCGGTGGCATCGTACAGTCACGAGGAAATTGACAAACTGAATATTTTGAAAGCCTCTGTTTTGTCCATGCACAAGGCTATTGACCAACTGAAAGTGCGACCGGAGTTTCTGATTATTGACGGCAACTATTTCATTCCTTATCCTAAAATTCCGCACCGCAGCATTGTGAAAGGCGATGCGCTCTATTATTCCATTGCAGCGGCGTCTGTGCTTGCAAAAACGTACCGCGATGATTATATGCTCGCCTTAGCGAAGGAATATCCGCAGTATCTGTGGGAGAAAAACAAGGGCTATCCGACTAAAGAGCATCGCAAAGCCATTAAAACCTATGGAGTGACCCCATATCACCGCAAAACTTTTCGACTGTTGCCCGAACAATGCGAGTTGCCGTTCGTTTGGGAACAAACTTCACCTAACGGACAGCCATAACAAGAATTTTGCCCCTGCCCGCGCCCTGAAAAAGACCGGTACAGACGGTACGCCATCCACAAGGCAAGCCATCCGACAATCATATAAACGATAATATCCTGAATCATTTTGCAAAGTAAGCGATTTCCACTGAATTTAGCAAGAAAAAAGAAGAGTATTTCTACACATTACACAGCATTTTATTTTTATTCAATATTTTATTCATTTTAATACATTAAAAAATTACGAATGACGAATGAACCCGAAACCCCGAACCCCTTTTGTCCCGCAGGGACAGCCCTTTATTAACCGTATGCTTCAGCATACGGTGATGAGGACGACTACAGCCAAGTCCCGCAGGGACGACACAAAAAGACAACAAAGTGCCGTCCCTGCGGGACTTCGGCGCAGAGGGCATTCTCTGTCCTGTCCTGTCCTGTCCGTAGATTAAAATCTACGGTTAATAAAGTGTCGTCCCTGCGGGACTGCGAAACTCGAAACTCGAAACCCGAAACTCTTCCCTTATTTTGTGTGGAGGATAATAAAAATTTTTGATTTTCAAAAAAAAATACTACATTTGCACCATTCAATACATCAGTGTAGATGACAACCGACAGCCCACATACAGCATCCTTCTTTTTCGCGCCGCCCGCCGATTTTTTGGCGTGGACAACGAAATGTTCGGAGTGGACAACGAAACGTTCGGAGTGGACAACGAAACGTTCGGAGTGGACAACGAAACGTTCGGAGTGGACAACGGAATGTTCGGAGTGGACAACGGAATGTTCGGAGTGGACAAAAAACGAAATCTCAAATCATTCAAATAATAAATCATTTTATCATTTCTAAATTTAAAAAGTATGGCAAATAATTCAAATTACATTCCGAGAAGCGACGACGGCTTCAACGCATGGGCAATCAACCTCCTGCGTTACATTGGTTTTCACAGTGCAGACTGGGGCGTGCCCACCGGCGCGTTCACAGCAGTGCAGGCA
>JAITTD010000196.1 GCA_031287245.1 Bacteroidales bacterium | reverse complement strand
GGATAGAAGGTGCTGAACCACCATACAATCCAATGGATGACAGCGAGTTCAAAAATCTGAGACTGAATTGCAACACCAGCGATTATCAGAACGACACCGACGACTCGGGAATAGGAGAAGGAACAACAAACATACCCTTTTCCGAAATATCGGGAATTCTGCTTTATCCGAATCCCGTGACAGATTTGCTGAACGTCCGGAGTAATACAAAAATTGAGCGACTGGACATCATTGATATGGCAGGAAACATTGTCATATCAAAAAGCCCAGTGACCAGTAATTATTTATCGGTAGCCAATCTTGCACAGGGAGTGTATATTGTTCTCATTCAAACAGCAAAGGAAACAATAACTATGAAAATTCAGAGAGCAAAATAGTTGTGATAAGTTGTGATTCGATGGTTACCCTTTTATTCTTCCGTATTTTCGTTTGCGCCACATTCCGTAGGTGATTCCGCCTGCAATCCAAAGCAGTACCGGTAGCAGCAGGTTGATGATTTGCCATTTGGGCAGTTCATCGTTCACTTTTTGCTTGTCCAGCAGGCGCAGTTGGAACTCGCGGTTGCGCAGTTTCATCAGTCCGGCGTCATCGGTGAGATAGTTGAGCGCATTGACCAAAAAATCCTTGTTGCCAAAAGTCTGGCGGCTGAAACGGTCGTAGCCGAGCGGGTTGGCAGGAACAACGCCTTGCGGAGTGTTGCGCACATCGTTCACCGCTATGTCGCCATCGGACACCACAATCATTTTCGTTTCTTCGCTCAGAGATCGTTGCGGTTCCGTTATGTCGGGAAACAGATTTTTTGCATTTCTACTGCGAAAGACCGATGGGAATTTCCCTTCCAACAGGACAGCCGTCATCAGTTTTGACTTGTTAAAATACTGCCGGTCGATGGGTTTGCCCACTTCATCCAAGCGAATCATAGCAGGCGTGGCTTTGAGATTCGTAAAAGGTGAGGTTTGCAGCAATGCCGTCTTTCGGATGCCGGATTCAGAGCCGCCTACAGTGTCAATATCGCTTGCATAGCGCAGCCACACCGGATTCAAATTGCGCGTAATCATATTTTCCTGCGAAGGCTGCACAAGCGGATGATAGAGCCATGGCGCAGGGGCAGGCTGTGAATTTCCGTTTGCCACCGTCACTATGATGGGATTGTTCACCACATCCTGCACCAAATGGGGATTTACACGTACCCCATAAGTGAATAACTGGTCATCGAGGTTCAAATCCGAAGTCAGCGCAAAGGTAAAGCCCATAGAGTAGAGGCTGTCGGTGTTGGCATTGACGGCGTCCAGCAGCCACATCAATTTTCCGCCTCGCATGATATAGCGGTCAATAACGTATTTGTCTTTTTCGGAAAAGGGTTCTGTCGGTTTGGCGATGATGACAGCCTTGTAGCTGTCCAAGGCGTTCAACTGCCCATTGATGGCTTTTATGTCCACATCGTAGAAATTGGCAAATTCCTTTCCCAAATCGTAGGCTTCCGCTCTGCTCGCCTCGCCCTGTCCTGTAAGAAACGTCACCTTGCCGACACTATCAGCAGACAACGCATGAATGGTGCGTATCAACTCATATTCCAGCGCTTCCAGCGAGGCATTCAGCACCATATCCGCTTGCTGTATGCGGTTATTGCTCAGCAAATTCACTGCTGCCATACGGTCTTTATAGGTAATGACCGCACCCGGAAATACTTTTTGCTGCGACAGGCTGCCATCCTTGTTTTTTTTGTTCACCGTAACATCGTGCAGCCCTATGTCATTGAGTTCGGCGTAGAATTGTTCGCGTTCCCGCTTTTTGACGTCCTCCGCAGGGTCGAGAAAGTGGAAAGTCAGGCGTTTTCCCGCATAACCTTTGAAATCATCCAATTTTTCGCTTATTCCGGTGCGCAGTTTCCGAAATCCTGCAGGCAAATCGCCCTCCAAATACACATTCAGATGGATGGGTGCATCCAATTGACGCAATATTTGCTTGGTTTCGGCAGACAATGTATAGCGTTTCTCGGCTGTGAGGTCAATTCGGAAAAAGTATTTGGATGAAATCAATGCCAACAGGACGATTCCAATCATCCAAAGGATACTCTGTCTGATATTTTTCTTTTTCATTTTAACCCATGATTTTTCGCGTCAAAAATACTGCCATTCTTGGTAATAAACAATCTTTTTTCGATAATATTATTTGCAGGTTCACCAAAAATCTTTACTTTTGCAAAATAAATAACCGAAAATAAAGCGAAAGAAATGGAATTTACGGCACAGTTGATAGCCGATTTTATCAAAGGCGAAATAGCAGGCGACGCGAATGTAACGGTGTCTTCATTTGCGAAAATTGAAGAGGGACGCCCCGGAAGCTTGAGTTTTCTGGCAAATCCCAAATACGAAAAATACCTTTACGAAACAGCGTCAAGCATCGTGATTGTCAACAAGGCACAAAAGATTACCAACAGTGTGAATGCTACGCTTATCAAGGTGGACGACGCTTATATGGCATTTGCATCCCTGCTGGAACTCTACCATTCAAGCCTTCCGGAGAAAACGGGTCGCGAAGAGCCTGTATCCGTTGCTGCATCGGCACAGTTGGGGAAAGATGTCTTTCTCGGCGCATTTTCCTGCATTGGCGAAAACGCCTGCATCGGCGATGGCGTAAAAATCCATCCGCAGGTATATATCGGCGAAAATGTGCGCATTGGCGACCGCACAGTGCTCTATCCGGGCGTGAAAGTGTATCGCGGCTGTGTGATTGGCAGCGATTGCGTGCTGCATGCGGGGGTGGTGATAGGCGCTGACGGCTTTGGTTTTGCGCCGCAAACCGGCGCCGATTTCAAAAAAATACCGCAAATTGGCAACGCTGTGATTGAAGACCGCGTGGAAATAGGCGCAAATACCTGCATTGACCGTGCTACAATGGGATCTACCATCATTCGCAGAGGGGTGAAATTGGATAACCTGATACAAGTAGGGCACAACGTGGAAATTGGCGAAAATACAGTGATAGCATCGCAAACAGGCATTTCCGGGTCCACCAAAGTGGGAGCCAACTGTATGCTTGCCGGGCAAGTAGGTCTTGCCGGTCATCTCACCATCGCCGACGGCACGAAAATAGGCGCACAGTCGGGGCTTAATTCAAGCGTGACAGAACCCGAAAGTACCATCATGGGCACTCCCGCTTTCGGCTACAAGGACTGGTTGCGCTCGTCCATCATTTTCAAACAATTGCCCAACATGAAACGCAAAATAGACGAACTGGATAAAAAACTAAACGAAAAAACCGATGGATGAAAATATTTATCAGTATGTGATATTGCCATTGATGGTGTTTGTGGCGCGAATCTGCGATGTCAGTCTCGGTACACTGCGGATAGTCTTTGTTTCCAAAGGAAAGAAATTTCTTGCGCCTCTATTGGGCTTTTTTGAAGTGTTTATCTGGATAGTCGTGATCAGTCAGATTCTCAAAAGTGTGAATAATTTTGCCTGTTATTTTGCCTACGCAGGCGGTTATGCCACCGGCAACTATATCGGAATGTGCATTGAGGAGCGTATTGCCATTGGGGTGCAGATTATCAAGGTTTTTTCGCCCAAAGACCTGCATCCTCTGCAACAGGAACTGTCGCACGCGGGTTTTGGAACAACGCTCATCGAAGGGGGCGGCTCTGTGGGCAAAGTAGAGATACTGTATGTGGTGATTAACCGAAAAACCTTTGAAGCAACCGAAAAAATACTGACCGAATTTGACCCATCGCTGTTCTATGTGATTGAAGACCTGCGCTCCGCCAAAGCGGGGGTATTTCCGGTCGCCAAACACCATAATCTTCCATTCCATCGGTTGTTACGACGTTCCAGAATAGGGAAATGATTTAACTTTTGTAATCATTTCTTTGCCACAATAAAAAATAAACGTATCTTTGTCAAAAATAATAAAATATCAATCTATCATGAAAAATCTTGTACAGTTAGCATTGCTTTTAACTGTGGTAGCAGGCATATCGGCTT
>JAITTD010000122.1 GCA_031287245.1 Bacteroidales bacterium | reverse complement strand
TATTCCGAATGGTCTATGGCGTCCGCCGGTCGCAGCCCGTATCAGCCGAAAAACTTGAAGTTATCCGCACCGACCTTCTCAAGGCGGGTATCAAGGCGGATATTTCGGACGACATCAACCGCGACACCTTTATCAAATGGTCTTACATATCGGCAATGGCTTGTACGGGCGCTTATTTCGATGTTCCTATGGGATATGTTCAGCAGGAAGGCAAAGAACGTGAACTTTTTATCGGTCTATCGCGCGAAAGCGCTGAAACAGGGAGAAAATCAGGCATCATCCTTCCCGACAACCTGATAGATGAACACCTTCGGGTATTGGATAAACTGACGCCGGACAGCACCGCATCCATGCAGAAAGATTTGGCAAAGGGGCACCAGTCGGAAATTGACGATTTGCTGTTCCGCATGATTCGCTTAGGCGAAAAAGCAGGAGTAGCAACGCCTGTCTATCGGCAAGTGGCTGAAAAATTTCAACCATCATCGTATTGTCCACAATAATTTATATCTTTGAACGTTTTATAAAAATATTTAAATAACTGAAAAAATGGAAGATAACAATTCATTAGAACCTAAAAAGACCAAAGGCGTCCAAATTTTGCTGGCAATCATTATTCTTGTATTGGCAGCAGTCACAGGCATTTTAATTTTTAAATACAGTGACCTGAAACACGATTCGGCGGAAGTACAAGGCATCCTCGAACAGCAAAAGGTAGAATTAGAAACAGATTTGACGAATTTGCAAGACGAATTTGGCTCGCTGCAAACGAACAATGACAGCCTGCAAAGTTTGGCAAGCGAACAGCAGGAAAAAATTGAAAAATTGCTGAAAGTGCAAGCCGACAACGTGTATAAGATCAAAATGTATCAGAAGGAATTGAAATCTCTGCGCGAAGTGCTGAAAAGTTACATTGTTCAGGTGGATTCCCTCAATACCCGCAACCTGATGCTGACGGAGGAGAAACAAGCCTTAGCTAAATCGCTGTCGCAAGAACGGGAACAGAAGAACCGACTGTCGGAAGACAAGGAAAAACTGACAAACACGGTGCAGAAAGCACAAATTCTCTCTATTGCCGACATCAACGTGCTGGGATTGAACTCACGCAGCAAGGAAACACAGCGTGTGAAGAACATCGAAAAGTTGAAAACCTGTTTCACCGTGCGCGAAAACAAGGTGGCATCTGCAAACGAGCGTATTTTCTACGTACAGATTATCAAACCCAACAAAAACGTGATGCCTAACAAGAGTTCTGACACCTTTGAAACGCAGGACGGCGCTACATTGGTATATACGGACAAACGGACCATCGAATACGAAAACAAGGACATAGAAGTGTGCATCTATTCGGATAACAACGATTTGACCGCAGGCACATACGAAGTGAAAGTTTTTTGCGACGGTTATCTGTTGGGCACAACAAAATTCGACCTGAAATAACTTATCAATTGACAATTGATAACTCGTAATTCGTAATTGAAATGTCAGTACATCAAAATGTAAAAAAAATCACCACTCATGTATTGAGTGCGATGAAAATGAAAGGGGAGAAAATCGCTATGCTGACGGCTTACGACTACAGTATGGCTCGAATCCTTGATAATGCAGGGGTTGACATTATTCTGGTGGGCGATTCGGGCGCCAATGTGATGGCCGGGTACAACACCACGCTGCCCATCACGTTGGACGAGATGATTAACTATGCCTCAGCAGTAACTCGCGGCGTAAAGCGGGCTTTGGTGGTAGTTGACTTGCCATTTGGCTCATATCAGGGCAATTCAAAGCAGGCATTAGCCTCTGCCATCCGTATCATGAAGGAAACAGAAGCGGCAGCCGTGAAACTCGAAGGCGGCATTGAGGTCAGCGAGTCGGTTTCCCGCATCCTCAGCGCAGGCATTCCCGTAATGGGGCATCTGGGACTGACGCCGCAATCCATCAACAAGTTCGGAACCTACGCCGTGCGCGCTCAAGACGAACCCGAAGCAACCAAACTCTTGTCGGATGCCCACCATCTCGAAGAACTCGGCTGTTTTGGCATTGTGTTGGAGAAAATACCTGCCGCGTTGGGCAAAAAAGTGGCACAGGAACTGAAAATACCGATGATCGGGATAGGGGCAGGTCGCTATGTGGACGGACAGGTTTTGGTGCTGCACGATATGCTGGGCTTGAACAACGAGTTTTCACCGCGTTTCCTGCGTCGCTATATGAATCTCTTTGAGGATATTACCAACGCTGTGCAGCAGTACATCACCGACGTTCGCGCCAACGATTTTCCCAACGAAAAGGAACAGTATTAATGATTAATGATTGAGGCTTTACACATTCTTTACGAGGATAACCATTTGATCGTGGTCAACAAACACTGCGGAGATATTGTGCAGTCAGACCCTACCGGCGATATTCCGCTGGAGCAAACGGTAAAAGACTATTTGAAAGCGAAATACAACAAACCGGGTGAAGTTTTTCTTGGCGTGGTGCATCGTGTGGACAGACCTGTGAGTGGAATTGTCGTGTTTGCACGCACTTCAAAAGCATTGATACGGCTCAATCAAATGTTTCAGGACAAGACCATACGGAAAACTTATTGGGCTATCGTGAAAGAGCGTCCGCCAAAGGATAGCGACACGCTTACCCACTATATTGTGCGAAACACGCGGACAAACAGGTCGTATGCCTACGCAAGCGAGCGTCCTGGCGCACAAAAAGCAATCCTGCATTACCGCTGCATAGCCTCATCGGACAATTATCACTTACTGGAAATTGATTTGGAAACGGGACGGCATCACCAAATCCGCTGTCAATTGGCTTCCATCGGTTGCCCCATCCGCGGCGACTTGAAATATGGCTATCCCCGCTCCAACCCCAACGGCGGCATTCATCTTCACGCCCTGCAAATCCGGTTCAAACATCCTGTCAAAGACGAGAAAATGAGCCTGACAGCGCCCCTGCCCAACGATGAACTGTGGCGAGCATTCCAACCGTTTTGGGTACCGTAGTGATACAATCGTGCTGTCCACTCGTATACGAGGGAGATGTCCACTCGTATGCGTGTGTGCTGTCCACTCGCATGCGTGTGTGCTGTCCACTCGCATACGTGTGTGCTGTCCACTCGCATACGAGGGAGACATTCACTTTCAATTCAATCGTCTTGAACCACGATTTTTACAGGATTATAAAGATTGTCAAGATTATAAAATACAGCAACAACAAAATCCTGATAATCAGGAAAATCTTATTAAAATCAAGGTTCAGACAATTAACAATAAATTTTTATCAATATGAAGTACAAATTAATCGAAAAGGGCAACCCGTCTCAGCCCGCCGCGCCGAAAAAATGGTATCCGAACGCGGTAAATGCGGGTAAATTTACAGTGAGCGATTTCGCAAAAGAAATCGCGGGTCGCTCGTCGCTCACGCGCGGCGACATTGAAAACGTGCTGACCAACTTTTTCGACGAACTGCCGACCTTCCTCAAAGTCGGTATGAGCGTGCAGTTGGGCAATTTCGGCACGGTACGCCTCTCGCTTTCGGGCGAAGGGGCGGAAAATCCCGCCGCTTTCAACGCGGCAACCATTGCGGCGAAAGTTATATTTACGCCAAGCGTGGAACTCAAAAACGGCTTGAACGACATTAAATTCGAGCAAATCTAATTATTTTATATATTAATCTTTAAACTTTTTTTAAAATGAAAAAACAAATCAGTTTTTTAGGAAAAACCTTAATGGTTTTGTGTATGTTCTTCGCTGTCAGTTGCGACAAAGACAAAGACAAAGACAAAGACAAAGACAAAGACAAAGACAAAGACAAAGACACCTGCAACGGCGTTGATTATATTGTCGGCACGTGGGAACTCACAGATGTCGGCGATGGTTGGCTATTTGACGAAGAGTGGGCTGACATTCTCATTTTTACCGCTGACGGAAAATATGAGGCAAAAAACACTTACAGCGGCACAAAAACCGTTTATTCAGGCACTTACGAATATCATTGCAATAATGCAAATTCGGTTGGTGGGGACGGCTCTGTGATTGCAGTAACTTTTGCAAACGGCATTATACCTGACGGATGGATGGTAGAACCTGACGGCTGGCAAGTGCTTTCAATTACTGCTACGCACCTTAAAATATCGGTGTTAAGCCAGCATTTTACTTATGAAAAACACTAAAATAAATCTGCCACGGAAAACACTAAATAACACGGAAAATAATTCGGTGAAAATCTGTGTAATCAGTGGCACAAAAAATGTAAACAGATGAAAAAATCTATCCATTTTTTAGAAAAAACCTTATTGGTTTTGTGCGCGGCGCTGGCTTTTGCCGCCTGCGAAAAAGAGCCGACTGACAGCGATTATATTGCTACTGAAAAGGTAAAAACCGTTACATTGCAATATCAATATCATAACAACTCATTTTATACCGATGATAAGGGTAACTCCAGCGGCAATACCCGCTACCCCGATATAAAACGGCAAATAGTTTTGTACGAAACATTTGATTTTTGTGTTGCAATAGAATATGACGGCAGCGTGCATATCCTTTCGTATGGAAGAAGCAACGGCGCATGGAGTTGGTCAGGTTGCAGTAATGCTAATGCCTCAATTTTCAGTGTTGGCAAAGTAAATTCGCTGTCGGAAATAACACAATATTTCGACAATAAACTGGGCGAAAGTTGTGGTGCCGCTTTGGTTGAAAACGGCGGTTATGTTATTGCACATCAGCAACCGTCCGAAACCAAACGGAACTTTATCCGCCTTCACTTGAAAAGTTACAAACAGGACGCGCAGGGCAAAATTACTTCCATAACGCTGGAATATCAGACCTATACGCCTGTAATAGCCGAACTTGTTGCAGGCACGGCAAGCGGAGACCAGACAATAACAGTAGAACCTTGGGCTCCACAGGCAATAGGACAACTTTCGCTTACAGGAACATCAGGCGGCTACGGCAATCTTCACTATCAATGGCAAATTTTGTATGGCGCAAGGTGGGAAAACATATCAAAAGCGACAGGCACAACTTATACTCCCCTCAGAGTTCCGTTAACGACTAAATATCGTGTTGCCGTTACAGATGATTTGGGCAGTGTTGCATATTCAAATGAAATAACAATTACAGTAATTCCTGACGAACACGAACTGTCTGTAAAAAATACATTCATAAATTATGGCAACGACCCTCAACAAATATCTGAATTTTTTTTCAGTGGAGGAATGTGCAGGTTGGAATTGCGGTACAGCAACAATTCTTTGTATGTGATTTCGTATTTTAATTCTCAGGTTCGCAATAATGTTGCACGACTGTACAGACCGGTTTCGTCTGGCGGCAGTTTAGAAGAAATTACCGATAAAAATACGGAAGAAATTGGCGTTAATAATAATTATTTACCGTTATTTGGCATTGGCGAATGTTTCGTTATTGCGCATAAGTTTGATGAATATTTGCCATTTGAATTTATTCGTTTGAGAGTAACAGGTTTTGCAGCAAATCAGGATGTTAGCATAGAATATCAAACATTCTAAAATAAAACTATTATGAAATCAAAAATAATTTTTCTGTTAATTCTCTGTAATCTCGCAGCGGTGAATGCGTTTTCTCAAAGGACGTGCTGGTTCCTGTTTTGGACAGACGACCCGGAAACTGTCGGCGCAGATGTTTATGTTGGCGGTGCATATATGGGACAGATAACAGCGGCATATCGCTCTGCGCCAAG
>JAITTD010000071.1 GCA_031287245.1 Bacteroidales bacterium | reverse complement strand
CCATTAGGGAATACTTGTCCGCAGGACATTCATATCAATAGAAATAATTCCCATTAGGGAATACACATCCCTAACGGGGAATGTTCGCTTGTCCGTAGGACATTCATATCAATAGAAATATAGAAATAAATCTCAATCAATATCACCTCGATTCCCCATAGGGGATACACAAATTGATACATTTATTTATTGACAACTTCAAAGAATAAAGAAATTTTTACCCTCAAAATTATAATCAGATCTCTCTATCATTATCAAAATCAGCATGTTTCACAAATGTAATTAAATTAATTCACTTTTGTGGTTTGTTGTTTTGTAAATTTGTTTACTTTTGTGGTTTCGATTTGTTTATAGTATCCATTATGAAAGACCGCTTGAATCAACTTATCAAAACCGAAGGTTTAACGCCTTCGCTGTTTGCTGACAAATTGGGGATCAACCGCCCCACTGTTTCTCACGTGCTGACGGGACGAAACAACCCCGGCTATGATTTTATTCAAAAGATACTCGTAGCATTTCCAAAACTGAATGCCGAATGGTTGCTGTTGGGCAACGGCGATATGTATAAACATCATTTGCCTGAACATCATCATCACTTACATAGTGTTAGTGATTTATTTGCTCATCCAGATAAACCAGCCCATTCCGCGCATCATCCCCCCTCCTCTCCTACTCTTTTGGACCATTCGGCTATTGAGAAAGAAGATGTAACGCTTGCTGACGACAAAAAAAACGTTCCCTCGGATGAAGGAACGGAAATATCAACTGCGACAAAGCCTCAAAAAATAGAACGCATCGTTGTGCTGTATTCCGACAAAACTTTTTTAGACTATGCGCCGGCTTAATCAATTCCCCATTAGGGATATACACAAATTGATACAACTATTTAGCGGAAATAAGGCAAATATAAAATTTGTTTTTCACCTTATTTTAATTCTATTACAATCTCTTTGGTATTCCCCGATTTTATCACCTTATTCCCTTTCATAGCGGGCAAGTCAACAACAATATTTCCTTCGGCATTGTCGCCTGCGAGTTGGATATGGATTTTATTCCCATCTTTACGGATGCTGAAATCCAACTTTTTGCCGTTGTTGATATAGACATTTTTCCATGCAATGGATCTGCCGGAGTTAAGCCAATGATCGGGAATGCCACGACCTAAAATGATTGTCCCATCAACATGAACGGAAACACAGAGTTGCAACATCGCTTGCCTGATAAATCCCAAGCCCCATGTTTCGAGGTCAACAGCAGGAAGCGTCCAGTCGGAAGCCGGATGAGGTTTGTTAAAACTTTCCGCCCAATGATAAGGAGCGGATTGATTATCGAGCAACCATTCGAGCGATTGCGCCGTCAAGGTTCTGTATTTATCGGAATAAAGCAGCGGCAATCCCATTCCGGCATTGTAGATAGCGCCGTATTTCGAGTCCCACCAAGCGCCGAATGAACCGTCTTCACATCCGAATTTTTTACCTTCTTCCAACCATTTTGCCACCGAATTATCGAAATGTTCTTTCCATGTACCTCCCAGTTCAAACCCTTTCAACCAGGCATTCCATGGGAATGTAGGCATCATCAGCGTTGTGCCGAACCAGTTGCCGGGACCGCTCACCAAATTTGCATCGTAATCGAACGAAAAACAAGCGTTATACCAATCATTTCCTGCCTCTTTCATGGAAATGTCCAATGCCTTGTTCAGGCAGTTGTTCAGGTCTTCCATTTCGGATGTTGCCCAGTCGGATTCATCCGTTTTGCCCAATCGGTCGCATAAATACTTGTAGGCAGCGTATCCGTGCAAAGCGGCAAAATTATCCACAATCAGGTATTCTCTTCCGTTATCCAAAGTGCCGCCTTTATCAATCAGCCCGTAGGCGCGTTTCTCTTTCAATTCGGGACTTAACTGTTCCTGACGCATTTGATGAACGGCATGAGCGCAGGATTTTACTTTGTCGAACACTTCTGCCGAAAAATAATTTTTATCTCCTGTAACCTGTAAATACTGCGCCATGGTAGTCAGAAATTTCGGAATGGCATCGTTGTATTTCTCTGCTGCGAGTTTACCTTTGGAAAGTCTTTCAAAGGTAGCCCCGTTCATTATTTGCCGAGCCACATCCCAATCACCTTCTATGATATACTGAATAACCATGTCGGGCACATCATGATCAAATGTACGGTCGTACTGATAAAAACCATGTACATTACCACCACTACCGCGTTGCTCATAGTCGAGCGGCGTTTTTTTCGTGGCGTTCCACATATTGGGCATCGACGATTTCCACATATCAATCAGTTCATCGTAGGGCATGGATACAGGGTGCGTGAGTTGAGCCATTGTATTGTCTATCTCTGCTTTTGTGGCAACGTATTGTTTGGCAAAACCGCCTTCTTTGATAATGTCTTTTATATCCGCTTTACCATTGGCGGGCAACACAAACTCATACGTAACGCTTTTCCCCGTCGGCAAAGAGGCTGAAACACTCATTTGGTGAGCGCCTGCTTTTGTTGTGTTGAACTTGCCCAGCGGAAATACCCGTTCCGTTACATCATTACCATTGACAATGACTTCCGCTTGATGCGCCGCCTTATCCTTATTGGTCAGTTTTACCTGCGTATAAACTGCGTTTACGCTATTGTTCAAAATCCTTTTCCCGAAATGCGTTATCTGCACTTCGATATGGTTCTTTTTCCATCTGGAAACGGGGAAAGGCAGATAATTCTCGTCTATATGCCAGTCAATCGTTTTACGCCGGTACGGGTCTTTTTCGTTGGGATAAAACGGAGCAGAACCGTCCACACTCAACAGAAACAGAACGATATCCGAACTGCTTTTGTGCCAGGGCTCTTTACTGTACTCCCAATAGATGGTTTTGTCCAAGTTTTCTTTACTGCCTTTCGGACGACGCGGATACACAGCGCCACCCATCAACGAAATGGCTTTCGGATGGTCTTCCGCCCAGCCGAAATACAACCAATGGATTTTATCCAAACGGTCTGCATCGATTAATAAATTGGAGTGACTCGTTTCAGACAGATTTTGTGCGGTTGCACTGAAAGTGAACGCCGTAAACAGGGCGATAAAAATCTTCCTATTCATCACCGGAAATCCAATTGGGATTCAAATCTTTGCAATTCCATTCTGAATCGAGGATCGGTGTCTTTCAAGTTGTTAATGGCTTTCAAGGCGTGAAGCACAGTTGCGTGATCTTTACCACCCAACTGAATTCCAATGCTTTTCAACGATGTCTTGGTAAAATGCTTGGACAGATACATTGTCAACTGCCGCGTCTGCACGATTTCTCGCTTTCGGGTGTTGGAGAGGATCTGCTCCTTATCGATCTGGTAGTGGTCGGCTACTAATTGAAGGATGTGTTCGATGGTGACCTCCCTGCGCGAACGTTTGGTGATTTTTTCGATGGATGCCTGAGCCAAATCCAGGGTGATAGCCTTCCTGTCAATGGTGGCTTGCAGCAACAAGCCATTCAGTGTGCCTTCCAACTCGCGCACATTGTCCACTACGTGTTTGGCAACGTATTCCAGCACATCGTCAGGGAGTTGGACGCCATCCCGATATGCACGCCGTTTCAGAATTTCCAGACGGGTTGTATAGTCGGGAATTTGCAGTTCGGTGGACAAGCCCCATTTGAAGCGTGACAGCAAGCGTTGGTCAATGAGTCCGTGCAAATCCACCGGTGGGCGGTCTGAGGTCAGAATCAACTGTTTGTGGCTTTGGTGCAGATGGTTGAATATCTGGAAAAAGGTATTTTGAGTACCTTGTTTCCCGCCAAATTCCTGAACATCGTCAATAATCAATACATCAATTACCTGATAAAAATGCAGGAAATTGTTGACATTGTTTTTATACAGGCTGGCATCCACAAACTGCGTTTTGAACTCGGTGGCATTGACATACAGCACTGTTTTATTGGGCATTTGTTCTTTTATTCTGATACCGATGGCATTGGCAAGGTGGGTTTTCCCCAAGCCCGATTCGCCGTAGATAAACAATGGGTTGAACGAGGTTTCGCCGGGTTTGTCGGCAATAGCCAATCCGGCAGAACGGGCAAGTTTGTTGCACTCGCCTTCCACCAGATTGTCGAAAGTAAATTCCGGATTCAGATGGGGGTCTATGTCCATCTTTTTCAATCCGGGTATGGCAAAGGGATTGTTTATCCTCGCTTCGGAAGAAACCGGTGCGGGAGGATTGGTGTAATTTTTTGTATGCGTTTCCGGCATAGTAACCATTTTTTCCGCGCCTATCGGCACTCTGTATTCCAAACGCGCTCCCGGTCCTATGACTCTTCTGAGCGTCATTTTCAGCAAATCCAGATAATGCTCTTCCAGATATTCACGATAAAAATGACTGGGCACTTGAATCGTTAACACGTTTTGTTTAATGTCGATTGGGACAATAGACTCAAAAAAAATTTTAAATGTACTACCCTCGAGGTTGTCCTTGAAAATCAGCATACATTCATCCCAAATTTGTCGATGCATCTTTATAATAATTTGAATATAAATAATCTAAGCAAAAATAATCCTTTTGAAAACCTTTGCAAGTTGGGATAATATTTTCAAATAAAAAAATAAAAAAGACGTTCTGAAAAATAATATTCAGTATCCATTTTAACCTCAATGATTTATTTTTAAAAATAAATAAAAATATTTTAACTGCCTTTATATCAGATATTTATATTTAATGATTTGGGTTTGAAATCATTAAAAAACCGTTTAAATATTTATTTCGGTATGGTGTTTTTACTTTATTCTCTGCAAATGATGTTACTAAATTAGGAGCATGAAATAAAAATGTTGATGTTAAACTTAATGGCAAATATGTGAAACGATTTATATTTAAGCGGGCATCATAAGAATCACTGCATTAGATAAATTTTAAATTGCAACCAATTGAAATTATGACACATACAAACATGGTAAGAAATAATAATTTGGTTTTAGGAAATTTTCACTACATTTGCCCTTGTATATGGAAGGAAAAATAGAGCATGAAGGCATCGTTGTTGCTGTTTCCGACAGCCAGCTAACCGTGCGCATGGTAGCATTATCAGCCTGTAGCAATTGCGCTGCAAAAAGCCATTGTGTGCCGTCCGAACGCAAAGAGGTGGATATTCGCGTTGACCACTATTCGGGCGCTTACCAATTGGGCGAACGGGTGATGGTGATCATGCAGCAATGCTTGGGATTCAAGGCATTGAGCATCGGGTATCTATTACCGTTTGTGGTGATGATGGTTTGTCTGCTATCGGTTTATCAACTGACAAACAACGAGTTGACAAGCGGATTGGCATCGCTGTTGATTTTGATACCATATTATATAATGGTGAAATTGATTTTGCATAAAACAACTAGAAAATCGTTCGATTTTCAGGTGAAAAAGATAGATAATTATTTAAAGTAAAAGTTTAAGTGATGAATATTATTTTACTTACGGTAAGTATATTAGTAGGAATCGGAGTTTTCTCAGCCGTCATTTTATATTTTGTGGCGCAGAAGTTCAAAGTGGACGAAGACCCACGCATAGACACGGTGGCCGAAACTCTTCCTCAGGCAAACTGCGGCGGGTGCGGCTTTGCAGGATGTCGCAACTTTGCCGAAGCGCTCACCAAAGCAGAAGACCTTTCTGCCATGTTCTGTCCCGTTGGCGGCAACACAGTGATGATGACCGTAGCGCAAATACTCGGCAAAACGGTGGAAGCCAAAGACCCGTTGGTGGCAGTGGTGCGATGCAACGGCACATTGGAGCATCGCCCGCGCACAACACGCTACGACGGCGCTGCCTCCTGCATCATTGAACACACGCTTTACAGCGGCGACACGGGCTGTCCTCACGGCTGCCTCGGCTGTGGCGACTGCGTGGCTGTTTGCGCGTTCAACGCACTGTCAATAAACAACAAAACGGGACTTCCCGAAGTGAACAGCGCCAACTGCACGGCTTGCGGCGCTTGTGTGAAAGCCTGCCCGCGCAACATCATTGAATTGCGGCGCAAAGATAAAAAAGACCGGAAAATTTTTGTGTCGTGCGTCAATCAAGAGAAGGGCGGCATTGCGAAAAAATCCTGCTCAACGGCTTGTATCGGTTGCTCCAAATGCTTGAAAGTATGCACTTTCAATGCCATCAAGATAGAGAACAATCTGGCGTATATTGATTCCACCGCTTGCAAAATGTGCCGTAAATGCACAACAGAATGTCCGACAGGCAGCATCCTTGAAATCAATTTCCCGATAAGGAAAGTACAACCGGAAGCCGAAACTAATTTGATATGATTGTGTTTGATATTATTGCTGTGTTTGCTGTGTTTTTAGCGTATCTGCTGACTATCGCACTGGCTCTGGTTTTGCTTGATTATATGAAAAATGTGGCTCAACAGATGCAAGAAAAAATAGATGTAAGAAGATTGCAATACAAAAAGCATTCGAACAAGTCTGAGAGAGTTTTGGAAAATATCAGACAATCTGCCGAAAAAGACAGGAAAAGAAGTCGGTTTCAATTTGTATGTTGCATCATTCTTTTGATTTTTTATCTTTTATTGTAATAAAATTAAAAATGCTCAAAACATTCTCAAAAGGGGGCGTTCATCCGCCCGAAAACAAACTTAGTGCGGGACAATCTGTACAAATATTGCCGCCGCCCGTCGTGGCAACCATCCTGTTGGCACAGCATATTGGCGTTCCGGCAGTCGCAAAAGTGGCTGTGGGCGACAAAGTGAAGGTGGGACAGATAATAGCCGAGAGCGCGGGCTTTGTATCGGCTAACATTCACGCGCCGGTGTCGGGCACCGTGAAAAAAATAGATGCTTTTGCAGATACATCCGGCTACAAGCGCCCTGCCATTCAGATTGAAACCGAAGGCGACGAATGGTTGGAAGGCATCGACACCTCCGACGAACTGAAAACGGAGGTGACGGAGAGCGCCGAAGAAATGATTCGGAAAATCACCGTTGCGGGGATTGTTGGTTTGGGCGGCGCTACTTTTCCTGCCCATGTCAAACTGGCAGTTCCGCAAGGCAAGAAAGCCGAAATATTGGTGGTTAACGGCGTGGAATGTGAGCCGTATCTCACCTGCGACCATCGCCTGATGCTTGAAAAGGGGGCTGAAATCATAGTGGGCATCCGCATTTTGAAAAAGGCGCTGGGTGTGAACAAGGCTGTAGTAGGCATTGAGAACAACAAACCTGACGCCATTGCTCATTTGCGGAAATGTGCAGCAGTTGACCCCGAAATAGAGATTTGCCCGTTGAAAGTGAAATACCCGCAGGGTGGCGAGAAACAACTCATCAAAGCCGTCACCGGGCGCGAAGTGCCTTCGGGCGGGCTGCCGGTGGACGTGGGCGCAGTTCCGTTCAATGTGGCAACGGTTTTTGCAGTGTATGAGGCGGTGTTGAAAAACAAACCCGTTGTGGAACGTTTAGTGACGGTAACAGGAAAAGGATTAGCTAATCCGTCCAATTTCAAAGTACGGATTGGCACTCCGATAAATTACCTGATTGAAGCAGCCGGAGGAATGCCGGAAACGACAGGCAAAGTAATATCCGGCGGACCGATGATGGGCAAAGCCCTTGGCGTTACGGATATTCCCACCACCAAAGGCTGTTCGGGCATCCTGTTGATGGACGAGCGGGAAGCAACACGCAAGCCTCTACGCAGTTGCACCCGTTGCTCCAAATGCGTGGCGGACTGTCCGATGGGGCTTGAACCCTACCTGCTGATGCTGGCAGTGGAGCGGCAAATGTATGACCGCGCCGAAACCGAACACATACAGGACTGCATCGAGTGCGGCTCCTGTAGTTATATCTGTCCATGCCAGCGCCCGTTGCTGGATTATATCAGATTAGGGAAAAGCGAGGTACTGAAAAATATCAGAGCACGGGCAAAAATGAACAGTTGACTTCCAACATTCCTCACCGGATTTTTCTGTTTATTAACAAAATGTTAATAACTCCAAAAACGGTACGAATGGTTATTTTTTTATTGGAAGAATATAACATTCGCATGCGAATCTTAAACAAGTTTTGTTGAAATATCCCGTGCTAAGCTGTCAATCAATAAAGGTATCAATTTGTGTATCCCCTAACGGGGAATTGAGGTGATATTGAGATTTATTTCTATTGATATGAATGTCCTGCGGACAAGCGAACATTCCCTGTTAGGGATGTGTATTCCCTAATGAGGAATTATTTCTATTGATATGAATGTCCTACGGACAAGCGAACATTCCCCGTTAGGGGATACATATCAATAGAAAATATGATACAAACATCCTCCAAAACCTCGTAGAGGTTTCACAATATAATCGCAGCGTTTGTTATAGTTATTTAGTGAAGACTACTAAGTAAAGTATATCTTACATTTTGGCGTTTTTTGCGATAATAAATTTAATCACAAAAGGCACAAAGAAATTCACAAAGTTCACAAACACATAAAGATTAATAAGTTAAAAAGATTTTGTCCCGCAAGGACGACACAGAAAGACAGCAAAGTGCCGTCCCTGCGGGACTACGGCACAGGGTTCTCTGTCCGTAGATTAAAATCTACGGTTAATAAAGTGTCGTCCCTGCGAGACTTGAAAATGTGTAACCGCAAAAAAGATATAGCCGATTTATTTTTTCTTTTGCAGGATAAAAAAAAGATGTAACTTTGCGCCCTCAAATTTAAATAAAAATTTTATGCCTGTAAAAATCAGATTGTCAAGACAAGGGAAGAAAGGATTTCCCTATTATCACATTGTTGCGGCTGATAGCAGGGCGCCACGGGATGGCAAGTATATCGAAAGATTGGGTTCGTACAATCCGAACACCCATCCGGCAACCGTCGAATTGAATTTCGACAAAGCCCTTACTTGGTTGACCAACGGAGCCCAACCGACCGAAACGTGCAGAAACATTCTCTCAGACGAAGGAGTGTTATTGAAAAAGCATTTGCTGGAAGGCGCAAAGAAAGGCGCTTTTTCGGTGGACGAAGCAGAAAACCGTTTTGCTAAATGGCGCGACGAAAAACGCAGCAAAACCGATTCGTTGAAAAACAATGTCATCAAGACCAAGAACGAAGCGGCACGCAAACGTCAGGAAGCGGAAACGAAAGCCAAAGAAGACAACGCCAAAAAAGTAGCCGAGAAATTGGCGGCTCTCCACAAGCAGGAAGCGGAAGTAACAACTGAAGAAGCTGAACCTGTGGCTGAAACCGATGCGGCACCCGCTGCCGAATAATTTTTTCGGAAAAATGATTGAAAAAACCCTCAAAATGATTATCTTTGAGGGTTTTTTATTTTGATACGGATGTTGACCGAAAAAAACTTACAATACTTAGGCACCTTCTCGAAAACGCACGGTTTTTCGGGCACTTTGGTGCTGTTGTCCGATCAGATGCTGGATGACGAACTGGAAAATCTGACAGAACTGTTTGTCGTGATAGACGGGCTACGGGTGCCTTTTCCTGTGGAAGAATTGACCATTCGCACCGACTACACGGCTTTGGTAAAGATGGAATTTGTCACCTCTATTGAGGAAGCCACTGAACTGATTGATTGCAAAGTGCTGGCTGACATCGTTTTGCAGGAAGAGGAAGCCGGGCTGGAACAGTGGACGGGCTACACGGTACACGACGCCCAATACGGAAATATCGGCTGCATTGCAGGCATTGAAGATTTCAACGGCAATATCGTCATGCAGGTGATACAGGACGGCAAAGAAACACTGATTTCGCTTCATCCCGCACTGGTTACAGAAGTTGACATCAACAATAAAACACTACATATCAACGCACCTGAAGGGATTCTCAACCTTAATTAGCGACTTTTTTCATTCACTTGCATGCCATTCAGAAAAAATCACCTATCTTTGCAACGATTTATCTTTATTAAAAATAAAATGCACAACGAATTTCAGAAATATGCGGTGAAACACTCCGGCATCAACAGCATGACCTTGCACCGCTATCAACACATTATGAATGGTTACATATCGCCCACTATCATTGAGGAGCGTCAGCTAAATGTAGCCCAAATGGACGTATTTTCCCGTCTGATGATGGATCGCATCATCTTTTTGGGCGCAGCCATTGACGACGATGTAGCCAATATCATACAGGCACAGTTGCTTTTCCTTGATTCGAGCGACCCTCACAAGGACATACAGATTTACCTCAATACCCCCGGCGGTATGGTTCACGCCGGCTTGGGCATTTACGACACGATGCAGTGGATTTCATCCGACGTAGCCACCATCTGCACCGGTATGGCTGCTTCTATGGGGTCTGTAATCCTTGCGGCAGGCGTAAAAGGAAAACGCTCAGCGCTGAAACACTCGCGGGTGATGATTCACCAGCCCTCAGGCGGAGTACAGGGACAATCGGTGGAAATGGAAATTGCTGTAAAAGAGATACTTAAAACAAAAAACGAACTCTATTCCATTTTAGCAGAACATTCAGGCAAAACTGTTGAAACCATTGAAAAGGATTCCGACCGCGATTTTTGGATGACCGCCGAAGAAGCCCAAGCATACGGTTTAGTAGATGAAGTATTGGTAAGGAAGAAAAAATAATGAATGCACGTAATAACATAGAACGCTGTTCGTTCTGCGGACGCGAAAAGAGAGATGTTCAACTTCTGATTGCCGGAATTTCAGGGCATATCTGCGATGCTTGTGTGGAACAAGCCACGCAAATTGCGGAAGAAGAACTCAGGAAAAAGGGCAAAAGGCTGAATTTGGATAATATCAAAGCCTTGCCCCCTGTTGAACTCAAACGTTTTCTTGACGAGTACGTCATCGGACAGGACGAAGCCAAGAAATGCATTGCAGTGGCGGTGTATAACCACTACAAACGCCTGACGGTGAAGAAACGGCAGGATGATGATGTAGAAATTGAAAAATCGAACATTATTTTGGTAGGCGAAACCGGAACCGGTAAAACCTTGCTGGCACGCACCATCGCACGATTGCTGCACGTACCTTTCACCATTGTTGACGCCACTGTGCTCACCGAAGCAGGTTATGTGGGCGAGGATGTGGAAAGCATCCTGACGCGGCTCTTACAATCTGCAGATTACAATGTGGACGCTGCCGAGAAAGGCATCGTATTCATTGACGAATTGGACAAGATAGCCCGCAAAAGCGACAATCCTTCCATCACCCGCGACGTATCCGGCGAAGGTGTGCAGCAGGGATTGCTCAAACTGCTCGAAGGTTCGGTGGTCAATGTTCCCCCGCAAGGCGGACGCAAGCATCCTGAACAGAAAATGATAGCCATTGATACCAAAAATATCCTGTTTATCTGCGGAGGCGCTTTTGACGGCATTGAACGAAAAATAGGGCAACGCCTCAACACTCGCGTCATCGGCTACAACAACGCCAAAGATACCGCTCAAATTGACCGCAACAATCTGTTGCAGTATATCGCACCGCAAGACCTGAAATCCTTTGGGCTTATCCCCGAAATTATCGGTCGTTTACCGGTGCTCACCTACCTTCATCCGTTGGACAGAGATGCCCTTCGCAACATTCTCACCGAGCCGAAAAACGCGCTCATCAAGCAATACAAGAAACTGTTCAGGATAGATGGTGTGGAACTCAATTTTGATGCTGATGTGTTGGATTTTATTGTTGACAAAGCCATCGAGTTTAAACTCGGAGCCAGAGGTTTGCGAGCCATTTGTGAAGCCATTATGATGGATGTGATGTTCGAAATACCGTCCACCGAAGAAAAAGGCGTCACCATTACACTCGAATTTGCCAAAGAAAAACTGGAACGAATCAATGCAAACAAACTGAAAGCGGCGTAAAGTGGTTATACATCGTTACAAATTGTTATACAGTTGTTATAAATCGTTATACATCGTTATAAATTGTTATACAGTTGTTATAAATCGTTATAAATCGTTATAAATCGTTATAATAAAAAATGCCTCGCAATCTGCAAGGCATTTTTATTTCGTAATTAATTAATAATTAACCATTAATCATTAATCATTACAACATTATCTTAAATACCCACGCATATTCATTTTTGCGTTTGTTGTACAAGTGATCGGGCACATTGATGATTAAGTTTGTGTAATCGTGTCCCGGATGTTGTGACCATTCCAGTTGGGTGTCTTCTGCGCCTATCATCGTGATGGTGGACTTTCCCCTGTTCAGATACAGCGAGTTGATTTCAAATTTTCCTTTGGGAAATTCGGTGCAGATGGCATAAATGGTTTTGCCGTCTTTGCTTCGGGTGAAGCGTATTTCGCCTTTTTTGTTCGGGCTGTCTGATTTGGCTTCTTCAATGGTTTTGCCGCCCAGCGTGCCTTCATTTTGCACTACGGTTGCCGAACCCAACTCCTGTACCGATGTCAGCCAGGGGCGTGTGTTGTATATCGCTTCGCCATTGACAGCCAGCCATTCTCCAATTCCGCGCAGGCGGCGTTCCTGCACTTCGGGCAAACCGCCCTTTCCGTCGAGGTTCACGATGAGCAGTAAGTTACCGTTTTCACTGACAGTGCGGATAAACATGTGGATGAAATCTTTCACACTCAGTACATTATCTTCCGTGTCTTCCCTATTGTAGCCAAACGACTGGCTGATTCCGCGGTTTTCTTCCCAAGGGTGCTTAAATTCGTAGCCTTCCGGCAAACGGTGATATTCGCTGCAAAAGAAATCGCCGATTTTGAAGCGGCTGCGTCCGTTGCGGTCGTTGAGGGCAACTTGCTTGCGTCCTTCGGCATGATTGTAGAAATGGGCAATGATTTCCGGCGAACGGTATTCTTCGGCAAACATTTCCCAGTCGCCGTCAAACCAGAGGATGTCCGGATCGTACAGATTGATAAATTCCTTTGCCTGCGGCACAATATAATCGCCGAAAAAGTCTTCAACAGGGTGTTTTCCTGTCAAGTGAATTTTCACTTTGCTGTCATCCCAAGGTGCATAATTGTGTGCGCCCCATTCGCGAATCATCTTTTTACCGTCTTTGATGACCGGATAGTACCATTCATCAAGGGAAAAATAAAATCCGAACTTTAATCCGTTTTTGTAGCAGGCGTCCACCAGGGGGCGCACCAAATCCTTTTTCGGTCCCATGTCCATGGCGTCGCGCTCGGTGTAACTGCTGGGCCACAGACAAAAGCCATCGTGGTGCTTGCAAAAGGGCACAACATATTTGATGCCCGCATCCTTTGCCAGATTGATTAACCAGTCAGGACGATAGTTTTCGGCGGTGAACAGGGGTATAAAATCATCGGGCATGAAGTTTTTGCCCCAAACCCTGTCATGATACTCTTTTACGGCGCCGCCCAACATATTTTTCATGTACCAGTCGGGATACATGGCTCCTTTTTCGCGTTTGGCGTCCCAACCGGCAACCGAATACAGCCCCCAGTCTATAAACATGCCAAACTTGGCGTCTTGAAACCATTCGGGGCACTCGTGCTGGCGAATGGACGCAATATCAGGCATATAAGGTCCGTAAAATTCGTTTTGACCTGCGGTTACCACCTGAACTTTTTGTGGTTCTTTATTCGTTTTCTTTTGTGCCTCGACACTGAAAGGCATTGCCAGCATTACAGCCAGAATTGCCGAAATAATTGATGTTTTTTGCATGATTTTTATGATAACAATTTAATGTACAAAAGTAGATATTTTTTTTGAATTTCCGTTTATTTTGGCTAAATCTTTTTTTGAGGGGCATTACGAATTACGAATTACGAATTACGAATTAAAAATTACGAAGCCCCCAATGGGGCATAATCATTGGTTCGCCTGTGATAGCGCCTTGTAGAGACGTTGCGCGCAACGTTTCTACGTTTTGATACTGCTACATCTCACTGGGCGATACCCTGTGCTAATGATACA
>JAITTD010000064.1 GCA_031287245.1 Bacteroidales bacterium | reverse complement strand
CCCGTTAGGGGATACATATCAATAGAAAATAGGATACAGGCATCCTCCAAAACCTCGTAGAGGTTTCACCATATAATCGAGGCTTTTGTTATAGTTATTTATTGAATGGGCGGGATTTTCATAATTCATAACCGCAGGTCGTTGACCAGTCGAGTTCGGAAATTTTGAGAGCTATTTTCGGACAAATCCGGTTTGGTTAAGGGCTCTTTAACAGCGGTTTTACGAATCGCCACCATGCGCCTATGGCTCCTCCTGCGATAAAATGCCATATTCCCCACCAAGCCACAACCAAAACCATTCCGCCCATTCCGCCGTCGGGGAAAATAGAGGGATTGAGCAGCAAAGCCAATCCCAAACCGGAATTTTGAATGGCAGTTTCTATCGAAATAGTGCGGCAATCACGCAAATCGGCTTTCCATAATTTCCCGTAACAGAATGAAGCAATCCAAACCACCGCATTGTGAATCAATACAATAATGAATATCCACTTGATATATTTGATAATTTCCACATTGCCCGCCAATGCTACGATGATAAACCCAATGAAAAACACGCCCGAAACGTAACTAAGCGGTTTCTTGATGGCTGCCGTGAGATGTGGCATATAATTGCTGCAAGCGAAGCCAAGCCCCACCGGAATGCCAAGAATGATGAACACTGTACGTGTCACATCTACCAAAGGTACGTAAATATCTTGATTGTAAGCATGGTCGGTGGCATGGTGACAGAGCAGCGGCGTAATGTAGTCATACAACATTCCATATATCTTAAAATTAACAGGCGTCATCACCATCGCCAAAACCGTTCCCACCGCAGTGAGGCTAACGCCCAGCGCCACATTGTTTTTGGAAAAACTGGTGATGAAATTAGAGATATTCCCGCCCGGACAGGCAGCCACTAACAGCATGCCAAACGCAACAGCCGGCGTAATCCACGCATTGAACGCCAGAACCACCAAGAAAGTCAGCAGCGGCAGCAGTATGAATTGCGAACTAATCCCTGCAAACATGATGCGAGGATTAGCTAACAAACTGCGGAAATGTTCGGGGCGCAGGTCAAGCGCAACGCTGAACATCATCAAACCGATGGCTATATTCATCAACAAAACGCCACTTCCAGAATTGAAATTCAGGGTAATGTTGTTCAAATTCAACAATTCTTGATACATAAACGGGCTATTATTTCACTCTTGATAATAAATTCTTTTCACTCTTTGGGCGATTCGTGTCAGCACTTCGTAGGGAATCGTTTGCATTTGGCGGGCTAATTCGCTTAAAGGCGCGTTTTCGCCGAAAATTGTGACGGTGTCGCCTTCTTTGGCATCTGTTCCGGTAAGGTTGATGGCACACACGTCCATGCTGATGTTGCCTACTGTGGGTACACGCTTGCCGTTGACCACGAAACTGCCAGTACCGTTGCCCAGCATACGGTGCAGCCCGTCGGCGTAGCCCATTGGCACAATGCCTGTCCGCGTGGCGGATGTGGCGATGAATTTGCGATTGTAGCCCACGCTTTCACCAGTCGGAATGTCTTTTACCTGTATGATAACGCTGTTAAGCGATGCCACCTGCCGCAGTTGGTCGCTGCCTGCGGCGCTGAAACCGTGCAAACCGATGCCCAACCGCACCATATCAAACTGCGCTTCGGGGAAACGCTCTATTCCAGCCGAGTTGAGGATATGCCGCAGAAAAGAATAGCCCAATTGAGCCTCCAACAGACCGCTCATGTGGCGAAATGTTGCTACCTGCTCGTGAACGAAATAGTCCAGCGAAGGGTCGTCGCTTCCCGCAAGGTGCGAGAACACCGACTTCACCTTCACCGACGACTGTTTGTGAAGAATATTCGCCAAGGCATCCAATTCGTGCGTCAGAAAGCCCAAACGGTGCATTCCTGTATCCAGTTTTATGTGGATGGGATACTCGTCAATGCCGTGTTCGGAAAGTGTCTGTATGAACTGCTGCAACAGGCGAAAATGGTATATCTCAGGCTCCAAACGGTAGCGAATAAGTGTTTCTATGCCGCTTTCTTCGGGATTCATCACCATGATGGGCAGTGTGATGCCGTTTTCGCGCAGTTCCTTGCCCTCGTCGGCGAAGGCTACTGCCAAATAATCCGCACGGTGGTATTGCAGCACGTTGGCTATCTCAATGCTGCCGTTCCCGTAGGCAAAGGCTTTCACCATTACCACCATCTTCACTCCCGGTTGCAACAGCGATTTGAAATAATTGTAGTTGTGAATGACCGCCGAAAGATTGATTTCCATCACCGTTTTGTTCACCTTGTCCTCCAACGCCTGTACGATTCGTTCAAACTCGAACTTTCGCGAGCCTTTCACCAAGATAGCCTCGTTGTAAAAGCGAACGTCGCTGCCCAAACGGCTCAGCAACTCGTCCGTTGTGGTAAAAAAACGGCTTTCGCAGGTGAATAATCCCGCGTGGGCTGCAATATCACTGCCAATGCCGATGAATTTGTCAATTTTTTTACCGGCAAGCAGTTCTGCAATTTCGCGATAGAGCGCTTCATACGACTTGCCGGATTGCAGTACATCCGAAAGAATCACGGTTTTCACAGGGCGCTGATGCTGTTGCGCCAATAAATCAAGGGCAATAGAGAGCGATCCGGTGTCAGAATTGTAACTGTCGTTGATGATGGTGCATTGACGGATGCCTTTTTTGATGTCAAGGCGCATGGCAACCGGCGTCAGTTGGGCGATGCGCTCTGCGATGACTTCGGGTGGACAGTCCATGAAAAGCATCAGCGTTGCCACGTGCAGTGCATTCTCAATAGAAGCGTGGTCTGTGAAGCGGATAGTGAGCGCGAAGCGTTTGTTGTTGTGACTGAGGGTGTATTGCAGACAGTCGGATTCCGTTGGTGGCGTCACCTGTACGTGAGCTGTCGTGTTGATAGCCCATGAAAAACGGGATACTGCACGATAATCAGCGTCGTTTTCCAATATTTCAGCCACTTCCCTGTGGTCGCGGCAATAGATGACCGTGCGGCAACGGCGAAACAATTTCAACTTTTCGACCACTTTTTCCTTCACGGAAGTGAAATTTTCCTGATGGGCATCGCCTATATGGGTGAAAATGCCGACATCGGGCAATATGATGGGTTGCAGGCGTTCCATTTCGTGCGGTTGCGAGATTCCTGCTTCAAACACAGCCAAATCGT
>JAITTD010000300.1 GCA_031287245.1 Bacteroidales bacterium | reverse complement strand
ATTGTATCACCATTGAATCACTATCGTATCACCATTGTATCACCATCGTATCACTATTGTATCACCTGTATTTTCGCAATCCATCCCCCACCCGATGCCATGTTTATATTGACTGTATCGCCTTTCTTGATACCGCTTTTCACTTCTCGAATGTAATCCACCGCTGTGTCGTTGGCATTCACACCATCGCGAATGATTTCTATTTGGCAGGTTTGGTTGGGCGGTAAAAAGTCGAGCGTGATATTCAGTTTGCGTGGCGTCCAGTCTGTGATGGCTGCCACATACCAATCATTGCCGTTTTTGCGTGCCAGCGCCACATAATCGCCCACTGCGCCGTCAAGGGGTACTGTGTCGTCCCATTCTACGGGAATTTTTAGCAGAAAATCCGTACATTCCCGCTCTTGGTAGTACAAAGGCTGGGCATCTGACAGCATTTGCATGGGACTCTCGGCAACCACAGCCATTGCCAGTGAATGTGCCCGTGTACCCTGCCCCATTGGCTTGTTGCCGTTTATCCTGAAATCGCTTTTCGTGGCATTGTTCATTGTGCCGGGTATGTAGTCCATCGGTCCCGCTACGTTGCGGATAAACGGCAGGGTGCAGTGATGGTCGGGATTGTCCCAGTTCTCCATGCCGTTATATTCAAATTCAATCAATGCCTCTCGCGTTAGCACATTCGGATAGGCGCGTCGCAGTCCATCCGGGCGATAAGCACCGTGAAAATCAATCACCATGCGGTATGCCGCACATTTTTCGGCGGCTTCCCAGTAGAAATCGACTACTTCCTGGTCAGAACGGTTCATAAAGTCAATTTTTACGCCTTTGATACCCCATTGGGCAAAAGTTTTCAGTGCTTTGTCCATCTGTCCTGCAAAATGGTCGTAAACCACCCAAAGCATCACATCTACCCCTTTGGTATGCCCATAACGCACCACTTCTGGAATATCCAATCCGTCAACAACTTGCGAAAGGTCTTCGCCCTTCGTCCATCCATCATCCAACAGAAAATACCGAATACCAAATTCATGGGCAAAATCAATCATATATTTGGCAGTTTCTGTATTGACGCCCGCCTGAAAATCAACGCCATAAATGCCTCTCCGCGACCACCAGTCGAAAGTCACCCAGCCGGGCTTTATCCACGACGGGTCGGTGATTTTGCAATCTTCGCCCAGCAGATATACCAATTGATTCGTCAAAAGTTTCGTTTCTTTGTCCGCTATGGCAAACACTTTCCACGGAAAACTGCGGGATGCGCTCGTTTGGGCAATATAATCCGCACTTTTCAGGACTCTACGGCGGTCGTATCTGTTCCCTTGTCGGTTATATTCAAGCGGATAGCCCCAATAATGAGCAGACAGACAGGTATCGGTCTTTTTGAGCCACATAACGGGATAACCCTTAGTGTCGGCTTCCATCAAGAGCACAAAATGCCCCGCAGCACTCACCAAAGCAGGCAAATTACCCATCTCGCCATTTGTCATGCCGGCAATTTTCTCGCACACGTAAGGTCTTTCATAGTCGCCGTTGTACCTGTTATCCTTTTGAAAGGTAAGACGGGCGCTGTCAGGAAAAATGAAATCTGCCCGGTCGTTGAGCACTTTCATGTCACCGGCGGCATCAGTCAGGAAACGATAGGCAAAACCTTCATTGTAGAGCCTGAACTGAATTTTCGTTTTGTCGCCAAACTCAATGACGGCTTCGTTGTAGCGTTCGGGAATGGTTGCCGTTTTTTCCCTGATAACGGGCTGCACCACGCGATTGACTGAATTTTGTTTCACCTTTTTAACACGCATGGTAGCCGGAAAATGCCCCCTGTCGGTGAACAAATCAATATGCTTGATTTCAAAAACATTCGTATTTCCCGCCATCAGTTTGACGGAAATTTGCCCAGAAACATCTATGCTCAAATCTAACGTCCCATCAGGTGATGAAATTCTCGTTTCAGCCGCCCATAGCGGAAATGCAATATATACCAAAAGAAGAGTAAGGTAACTTTTCATGTTGATTTTTTCGCAAAAATAGGAAAAATATCTAACTCCTGCAAACATTATCTTTCCCGAGCCTCTTTTCGGTCTTTAACTTCAAAATAGATAGTGCCGTAGCCAAGTATTTGGCAACATGCTTCTTTCATGTCACAAAGATAGTTCTTTTAATTTAATCTGCAAAATTTTCCATAAATGTCCCTTGAAAAATAAGGTGGACTACAAATGGCACAATAATTGCACCATCATGATAAATGAAAACAAGAAAACATAAACCACTGTTTCGTCGTCTGTGTGCCTTGTGCCGGTGGACTGCAATAGTTATAGTAATACTTGCAGTGATGTCAGTTAGCGGGGTGATATACTATCGTTTAGTGAATCCGACTGTCACTTTGCTGATGGTAAAACGCTCATTGCATGGCGTAGAGAAGCGTGAGCGCAAATGGGTGTCGTTCAAGCAAATACCACAAAGCATCATGGACGCTGTGGTGGCGAGCGAGGACAATAATTTTGTCACTCACAACGGCTTTGAAATCAAGCAATTGAAAGAAGCCTACCAAAACAACAAAAAAGGAAAGCGCATACGCGGGGCAAGCACCATCACTCAGCAGATGTGCAAAAATGTGTTTCTCTGGGAGAAGCGCAGTTACACGCGGAAGGCGCTTGAAGCGTGGTTTACCGTGTGGGTGGAGTGGATATGGAGCAAGGAGCGGATTATGGAAGTGTATTTGAATGTGATAGAGATGGGTCCCGGAATTTATGGCATTGAGGCGGCTTCGCAACACTATTTCCGCCATTCTGCCGCAAAACTGTCGCGCGAAGAGGCGGCGCTGATAGCCGCAGCCCTGCCATCGCCACGCAAGCGAAACCCTGCCAAACCAAGCGCCTATATGCTTCAGCGACAGGCGCAAATACTCAAACTGATGCGACAAAACGGGGAAGTGAAATTCAAATAAAAAATGATGAATTGATTCGGCAGGCGAAACAAATAACTTGTGAACTTTGTGTTTTATTTTACCACAAGGGGCACAAAGAAATTCAGAACACTATATGTATTTATTTTCGTTCCTCAGTAATTCGTAATATTCGTAATTTTTAATTCATTTGACTTTCATTGTATCAAATCCCTTTCCGTAAACCCCCATGACGTTACCCATTGAGATAAAGGCGTTGGGATCTACCTCTTTGATGGCGCGGAACACAGCCGTTACCTCGTATTTGCGGACAATAATCAGTATCATTTTGGTTGGTTTTTTGCTGTACCAGCCCTGCGCATCCACTAAGGTCATTCCCCGCTGCACGATATGCGCATGAATGCTTTCCGCCACTTCCTCGTATTTTTCCGAAAAGATGAACAACTGGTACGACTGTTTGTTGCCCGAAAGCACAAAATCAATCACATAGCCCGAAATCACCATCATACAATAGCCGTAAATCATCTTTTCCAGCGATTGCAGAATGAGGAAGGATGAGGAAATGATGAAAACGTCCATCATCATGATAAGGCGTCCCGGACTGATATTGCGGCGGCGGGTAATCATCATGGCGATGAGGTCGGTGCCGCCCGAACTGCTGCCCTGCGAAAAGACAATGCCACTGCCGATACCCGACAGGATGCCGCCCACAACGGTTGCCATAAAAGTGTCGGATACCAGCGGTTCCGGTATGAAGTGTTGTATCAGACTGAGTAATAGCGAGAAAACGATTACGCCATATACCGATTTCAGCCCAAATTCTACACTGACCACTTTCATGGAAAGCAATATCAGGCTGGAATTGAGAATCAGGTAGGTGATGCCTGCCGGAAAACCGGTGGCAAAATAGATGACGGCAGCCACACCGCTGATGCCCCCGCCGGTGACGTGGCTGGGAATCAGGAAAGCACCCCACCCGAAAGTGGTACACAGCAATCCAAAAGTGATGATGGCGTGGGAACGAATGATAGCGCCCACTTTGATCGGTTTTTTCATGCGATATGACGCAACAAATGCTTCAAAGCACAAAAGTAAGATTTTTCTATCAAAAAAACAATTAGTTTATTATTTTTTTGATAGAAGACGTTTTAATTCGGCTATTTCGGTGAAGGCTTTTTCTTTTTCGGCTCGCTCTTTTTCGGCTTTGGCTTCTGCTTGCGCTTTTTCTGCTTGCGCTTTTTCGGCTATGGCTTCGGCTTGCGCTTTTTCGGCTTCGGCTTTTTTTATTTCTGCTTGCGCTTTTTCGGCTATGGCTTCTCCTTTGGCTATCCCAATGGTTATCCCTTTCTCTATCGAATCGGAGATGACGTTTTGTTCGTAGCGGGCTTGGTCGAGATGAAACAGGTAGTTGCTCTTATCCTCATCGGTAAGTTTGTAAAACTTCAAAGCCTTGCGGGCTTCGGGCAGTCCGGGTGCCGTAAATTCTTCGGGGATGTCGTTGTGTTTCAGAAAATAGATCCATTCATCAAGGCTGTCTTTGGCTACGTCGTCAAAATCCTCCACTCGCAGGATGTAATATTCGGGGTACAGTTCGCTGACCGCTTCCTTGCTGAAAAGTTCTTTCTGCTTGGTGTTCAACTTGAGAACATCGCCGCAGTGTATGCCGCGAAACTCAGTAGAGCCGTGATAGACATAGTCCACTCCCTGTCCTAACTCAAAATATACGATATTGACGTGGTAAATTTTGCGCACTTTGATGTAACTGTCGCCCATTTCAAGGTGGTCGCTAATGGCTTTGGACACTCCGAACAACATTCTGAAAAAATAATCCACCTCGTTGCAATTCTGCAACTCAATGATAATCAATTCTTTTTTATCGTTTTCTACCAAAATGTCCACGCGGTTGAATTTGAGCGTATTCTTTGCCTTGTTGCCCTCGGGGTCAGTAATTTTTTTGATTTTAACATCCTCTTTGAGCAGTACCGAAAGGAAACCTTCGAGCACGACAAAATTAGCCTTGTTGCGCAACAAGCGCTTCATAGCCCAGTCAAAACGAACGAGTTCGTCTTTGGGATTTGCCTTCTTTGTCTTGATTTTGGGCGACATATTTAAATAGATTTGCAAAGTTACTTATTTTTTTGGAAATGAAAAATTTTTTGAGATTTTTTTACCTGCAATTTGTTTTTTTTATCTACCTTTGCCCGCCGTAAAGTATTAAAAAGAATTTTTATGAAAATCAATAGTGCATTGAGTTTCCTCACTCCCAAGGACACAAAGTTTATCCCTTTGTTGATGGAAACGGCTGCCCTTCTCGTTGAAGCCGGCAATTTGCTTGACCGGTTTTTCCGCGCATCGGGGAAACAGCAAAAAGAAATCAGCGAACTGATTAAGGTTCAGGAATCGAAGGCGGATAAAACCACCGGTCGTATTTTCAAACTGTTGAACGAAATTTTCATTACTCCGTTTGACCGTGAAGACATTCACGAACTTGCCAACAACATGGACGACGTGATGGATTCCATCAACCGGTCGGCACGCAAAGTCATCATGTATTCGCCGGCGGAACTTCCCAAATACACCAAAAAGATGGCTGAAATCATTCAGCGGGGCACCGTTGAGATAGCCACAGCCACTGATGAATTGTGGACTTTCAGGAAAAACGACAAAAAAATCCGTAAAAGTTGCAAGGAAATTAAAAATCTGGAAGAATTAGCCGACTCTATTTATGAAGAAAGCATTATCGACCTTTTTCATGGCGATTTCAAGACACTCGAACTGTTCAAATTGAAAGAAGTGCTTCAGGAAATGGAAAAAGCCGCCAATAAAATCAATAATGTAGGCAAAGTGTTGAAAACCATTATCGTAAAATACGCCTAACAAATTAAGGATTATGGCTTTACTTATCACAGTTATCGTTCTCGCCCTGATTTTCGATTACATCAATGGTTTTCACGATGCGGCAAATTCTATTGCAACGATTGTATCCACCAAGGTATTGACGCCTTTTTTGGCGGTTCTTTGGGCGGCTTTGTTTAATTTTGTCGCTTTTTTTATTGCCAAATACATTATTGGCGAATTTGGCATCGCCAATACGGTTTCTAAAACCATATTCGAAGAGTTTATCACATTGCCGGTGATCCTCTCCGGTCTGTTAGCAGCCATTGTCTGGAATTTGCTGACCTGGTGGTTGGGGATTCCCTCCTCGTCGTCGCATACATTAATCGGCGGGTTTGCCGGTGCAGCCATCACCAGCAGCCTCACATTCGACGCCATTCATTTCGGCGTCATTATCCGTATTGCTTCGTTCATCGTTTTGGCACCGCTTATCGGGATGATAGTGTCTATCCTGTTTACTTCCTTTGTTTTCTGGGTTTGCCGCAACGTCAATCATCACAAGGCAAACCGATGGTTCAAACGCTTGCAGTTGGTATCGTCGGGTTTGTTCAGCATCGGACATGGATTGAACGATTCGCAAAAAGTAATGGGTATCATCGGCGCCGCCTTGATAGCCGCCACGAACGATGCTTCTGTCGCCAACTTTATGCCTGAATGGATGCACATGCACAGCATCAAGGAAATGGCTGAAAATAACAGCCTCGCCTGGGTACCCTTCACCTGTTTCACCGTTATCGCTTTGGGCACGATGTCGGGCGGATGGCGAATCATTAAAACAATGGGGTCGCGCATCACAAAAGTAACGCCGCTGGAAGGCGTTGTAGCCGAAACATCCGGCGCCGTAACACTTTTTCTGACAGAAATCCTGAAAATTCCGGTAAGCACTACGCACACCATTACAGGCGCTATAATGGGCGTAGGGGCATTCAAACGCTTGTCCGCCGTACGCTGGGGTATCACCATCAACCTGCTGTGGGCATGGTTGCTCACAATTCCTGTCAGCGCTCTGCTGGCTGCGCTGGCATATTGCCTGGTGTCAATGATATGTTAGTTTCGGGTTTCGGGGTTTCGGGTTTCGGGTTTCAGGGTTTCGGGTTTCGGGGTTTCAGGTTTCAGGTTTCGGGGTTTCGGGGTTTCGGGGTTTCAGGTTTCGGAACCCGAAACTTTAAACT
>JAITTD010000147.1 GCA_031287245.1 Bacteroidales bacterium | reverse complement strand
AAATTTCCAGTGAAAAAATCGAACAATTATTTTTGCAAGATACCATGAAATAATTAACAATAGCAAAACTATAATTGTCAGTCCTCCTCCATATATATTAATCGCGTTGAACAGCCGCCCCATGACTGCGCCGCCTGCAAATACGGACAGCATGATGCGCCAACTGCCGATGCCGGTAATAATGAGCACTGCCGCGCCAAGCAAAATGGCTAAGGTGGATGTTTCGCCGATACAGCCGGGTATAAATCCGAAGAACATATCGCTGAGCGAGGCGGTGGGCAGACGTCCTGCGGCTACTTCCGACAAAGGCGTTGCGCCGCTGAAGCCGTCCACCAATTTGACGCCTTCTTCGCGGATGCCCGAAATCCATACCTTATCGCCCGAAATCTCCGAAGGATAGGCGAAAAACAGGAAAGCACGGACTATCAACGCCGGATTCCAAATATTCATGCCGGTGCCTCCGAAAATCTCTTTGGCAAACACCACCGAGAAAGCGGTTGCCACGGCTACCATCCACAATGGAATGTCCACCGGAACCACCAAGGGGATCAAAATTCCCGACACGAGAAAACCTTCATTCACTTCGTGTCCCCGCGCCTGAGCCACACCAAACTCAATGCTTAAGCCCACCACATACGACACGATGATAATGGGTAACACGCGAAGAAAACCGAACCAAAAATTTTCGAACAGCGTGCGGGTCACTTCCGTTGCCACGCCATTCTGGTAGCCCACATTCCACATACCAAACAGCAAAGCCGGCATTACTGCCAGAATCACCACTGTCATACTGCGTTTCATGTCTCCCGCATCGCGGATATGCGTTCCCCGCCGTGTGACGGTGTTGGGCACAAACAAAAATGATTCGAACGCCTCAAAAGTGGAGTGCAGTTTCTCAAACTTGCCGCCCTTCTCAAATTTCGGCTTTATCTTATCAATATACTCTCTTAACATTTTCGCTTTTTAATTTTAAATTGTTGATTGTTATGCCATTTCCTTCATCATCATATTGATACCATCTCTGATGATAGCCTGCACGTCGGTTTTGGATGTACAGACAAATTCGCAAAGTGCAAAATCTTCTTCTGCCACTTCATAAATGCCGAGTTGCTCCATTTTTTCGATTTCGCCTGCCAAAATTGCCTTCACCAAATGTTCCGGATAAATATCCATCGGGAATACCTTTTCGTATTGACCGGTAAACACTAATGCGCGGCGACCGCCATGCAGATTGGTGTTCAAATCATATTCCCTGTTGGGCGTCAGCCACGAGAAGAAGGTGCGTCCGGCGCTGTATTTGCCGAATCCGGGTGCCACCCAGCCCAACATTTCGTAATAATCGCCTTCGGGAATCACTGTCACCTGACTGTCGTAGAAGCCGAGATAGCCGTCAGGCGCTATTTGCGAGCCTGTGAGCACATTTCCGCTGATGCAGCGATGGTTGCCCACCTTGATGTTGTCTGCAAGGGCTGATATGCGGCAACCGCCTGTCACTTTGTAGTAGCGGGGAGTTTTCACTTCCGAACCGCTCAGCACAATCGTTTTGGATACGTCATACACGCCTTTTTTCATCAGGCGTCCTATCACTAACACGTCTTGCGGATTGACATACCAAACCGTTTCGCCCTTGTTCACTGCATCGATATGGTGTATCTGCACGCCCACATTACCGGCAGGGTGCGGACCGTCAAACTCATGAACTTCAACATTGGCAGCATTTGCAAAGGCTGCTGTCGGCGGATATCCCGAATGAATACAGAGATGCACCTTGCCGGAAGTCAGTTGGGCAAGGGTATCAATGCCGGCTTGAAAATCAGCGTCCAAATTCTGAAAAACATAGTCATAGTCAGGTGCGAGCGGTGCCGAATCAAAGCAGGATATAAAAATCGATTTAGGCGTATCCTGCGGATTGGCAATGATAGCGTAGGGACGTTGCCGGATGAAGGGCCAAACCCCTGATGCCAGCAGGTATTCCGTAAGGGCATTTCTGTCAGGTGAAGAAGGTTTTGCTGCCGAAAAATTCTCCGACAGTTGCCCTTCGGCTTTCACCACCACTTCGAGAATACGACGTTTGTCGCCCCGCACTACTGCTTCCACCGTACCGCTAACGGGCGATGCAAACAGCACCTCCGGACGGTTTTTATCCGCAAACAAAGGCGTTCCGGCTTTTACCGTGTCGCCTTCTTTTACCAGCATCTTGGGAATCAGTCCATGAAAATCTGTTGGCTTCACGGCATATCTATCCGATGTCTCCGCTTTGACGAGAATCTTTTCTGCCTTCCCTTTTAACCTGATATTCAGTCCCTTTTTCAGTTTAATCACTTTCGACATACATCATAAAGTTGTTTGTAAAAAAACACAAAAATAATATTGTTCTCATCAATAATCAAATGAATTTAAAAAAATCTTGTAAGAGACGGTGGTGATTCAATGGTGATTCGATGGTGAGACGGTTGTGATTCGGTTGTGATTCAATGGTGATTCGGTTGTGATTCAATGGTGATTCGGTTGTGATTCGGTTGTGATTCAATGGTGATTCGGTGGTGAGACGGTGGTGATTCAATGGTGATTCGGTTGTGATTCGGTGGTGATTCAATGGTGATTCGGTGGTGATACAATTGTCTCACTACTGTCTCACTACTGTCTCACTACTGTCTCACTATTGTCTCACTATTGTCTCACTATTGTCTCACTATTGTCTCACTACTGTCTCACCAAACTAAATTTTGAAGCGTATATATAAATATTTCGTCCAAATATCTAAAAATAGAAAGAAAAATTTACACTACCTTTGCGGCGCTTTTCTGCATGTGTATTTGAAAGGCTTAAATTATTGAATATGATAAAAATCTTTACACAAAACAAGTTGTTTCAACTTGCAAAAAGTCTGTTTTTCTTTTGTTTTCTCTTGGGGGGAATTGCGCCCCTTCAATTCGCAATTCCTGATTCTCGATTTCCGAAATTTTATTACAATTCACTATGAAACACAACGACTCTCACTTGGATCTTTTGTATTTGGACGAACATAAAGTATGCTGCTGTTACAAAACTTTCAATAAAAACGGTTTCAGATATTACCGGCTTGCCCGAGAGGAGGTATTACCGTATTTCGAGGATTCGCTGAACCGGATTTTGTTTGTGCTGCAAGGGGAGGCGACCCTTTCTGTTGATACAGAAAGTTATTCCGTTGCGAAAGGCACGATTTGGTTTTTGCCGTCAGGCAGTCCATACAAGGTGGTGGCAAAAACGAATGCTTCCATCATAGTTCATTCGTTTAATCAAACGACGGAACTCTGCGGCAACTATTCGCTGAATAATCTGAAGCCATTGCTCAACTGCGATACCGCAAAGAAGTCGCCGTCTCTGTCATCCCATCCGATGTTGACGGCTTTTTTGAACAGTTTGCTTGTTTATCTTGAAAAAGGCGTCAATTGCAAGATTTGGCACAAAATGAAGCACAAGGAACTGTTTTTCAACTTCCGGTTTTTCTATACCCGTGAAGAGTTAGCCGCTTTTTTTGAGCCCCTCATCAACGATTTGGCTTTTAAGGAACGTGTCATGAAAAATTTGGATAAATTTGTTTCGGTGAGAGATTTGGCACAATCATGCCACTGTACCAAATCCTCGTTTCTTCGGAAATTCAAGGCGACATTTCACGAACATCCCTCGGTGTGGCTGCTGGAGCAAAAGGTGATGACGGTTACCAATCTGTTATCCGATCCTGACATTCCGTTCTGTCAAATCATTGATGATTGCCATTTTTCATGTCCCAGTCATTTTACTGCTTTTTGCAAAAAACAACTGGGAATGACACCTACCCAATATCGGAAACAAATACTGTTTCAAGGGCATTAAATTTGCATTTGGGCACACAGCCACCGCAGCCCGTGCATCTGTCGGGATATTTCACAAAAATGTGCCTGCTCTGTCCGTCGTTCGCCATTTCCAGTACCCTGTGGTTGCACCTTCTCAGGCACGCCCCGCAGCCTGTGCAGTTGCCCACTGTAACGCGCACTGCCCTGTTTTTATTTTTAAAATGACGGATGAGGCTGCCGGTCATCCAAAGCGCCAATATAGCGCCTGCAATATATAATGCTGTATGCATACTGTTGATTTAAAAAATTGATGCTGCAAAGATGCGGCTTTGGGAACCTCGGGGAAACTTTTTTTCTGTCAAAAGATTCCTAAATCCGGCGAAATGCGGTTTTTCCCCGATAAAAAAGTTTTCGAGTTTCCTCCGTTAGAGGAAAGCCGTCTTAAAAAGTTTTCGAGTTTCCTCCGTTAGAGGAAAGCCTCAATTATATTGTGAAACCTCTACGAGGTTTTGTAGGATGCCTGTATCATTTTTTCTATTGATATGTATCCCCTAATGGGGAATCACAATATAACCTCAATTTTATTGACAATTAATCATTAATCATTAATCATTATTGCCCGTAGCCTGTTTATATCTTGACAGTTTAATATGGTATGCCGTCAATGCATCTGTACGTTGATCGTAACTTTGCCGCAGAAGAATCTGGGCATCCAGTAAATCGGACAAAATGGCTGTGCCGGCTTGATAATAATCTGTGCTTAGGCGCAAATTTTCTTTCGCCACTTCAATTGATTTTGCAGCCAGTTCCACTTGTTGACTGGCTTCCTCCAATTCATTCCATAATTGTTGCATTTGTATCAGCAATAAATCGCTGTTTTCCTGCAATTTATTCTGCGCAATGGTCATTTCTATCTTCTGCTTTTTGACGGAACGGGAACCGCCCCACCAGTCTGTAACGGGTACGGAAACAGTGACCATCGCTATTCCGAATTGGTTATCAGTGGCAAAAGTTTTGCCCTTGTCGAGGGAAAAAGAATTGTAGGCGCCGCCGATAGCCACATTGGGAAGCAATTCTCCTTGTTTCATCTTCATTTTCAGGCGTGAGGCGTCTATATCTTTGCTCAAAAGTTGATATTCAGCCCGCTGCATCAAAGCGTCTTCGTGTGTGGCGCGTATGTTCGCAGGATTAACAACCTCCTCAGGCAACGTTTTGTCAATATCAAAGGAATCAGATGGCACGCCGATAGTGTGTCCCAACAGCAGTTTATACTGTTTTGCGCCATTTTGCACTTTCATTTTCAGGCTTTGCAGTTTGTTTTGCTCCAATTCCACTTTCAGCAGTTCGCTTTGATTGACCACTCCTGCCTCCACCGCTATCTGTACGTCCTTGTAAATATTTTGCAGCATGCTGTCCGATTCGGCAATGGTTTTCATCTTTTCAGCAAGGGACACTACCTGCCAAAAATATTGTTCGGTTTGCAGCATTATCTCGTCATCCGTCATTTTTTCCTGCAAAAGACCGGCTTCAACTCCTGTTTGGGCTAATTTGTTGCCGTAGTATATTTGTCCGCCTGTGAAAACAGGTTGTATCACTGTCACTGCGCCTATCAGACCGGTTTCCAGCATACTGATCTGGATCATTCCGAGCAAAGATGTTTCCAGTATGGGTTTATCGGCTCTAAAATAGAGTCCGGTCGCGTTAATGCTGGGGAAATACTTCGTAAACGCTTCCTTTTTCACTTGCCTTGCTGCCTGTGTTGCTAATCGGCTGTTCTGTGCCCGCAAATTGTTCTCCAATGCTGTGGTTTTGCACTGTTTCAGGGTCAATATCTGCTGCGAAAAAGCATTACCAGCGCAAAAGAGAAAAAAAACCGTAAAGAAACACTTCACATTCATTGTTCGGCATGGTTAATTGACAAATTCAGCCGCCACCCAGTTTTTCCGGGTTTTGTGACGGACATACGTGAAACCGTTTTTTCCGGCTTCGCGGGTGATGTCCTGAAAGTCATCTGCATAGAATCCGCTTAGGATGAGGCTACCGCCTTTTTTCAAACAGGCAGCGTAGGCAGTCATGTCTTCCAACAGGATATTGCGGTTGATATTGGCTAATATCAGGTCAAACGACTTGCCTTGCAGCATCTTTTTATCGCCTTGACGGACTTCCACATTTGTCACCTTGTTCCTTTCGCAGTTTTCAATGGCATTGTTGTAAGCCCATTCATCAATATCAACTGCAAATACTGACTTTGCACCCTTTATGGATGCTAAAATAGCCAGAATACCGGTACCGCAACCCATATCAAGCACTTGTTTACCGGTAGTATCCGCATCAAGCAACAACTCCAGCATCATCGAGGTGGTTTCATGATGCCCCGTTCCGAATGACATTTGCGGAAGAATACAGATTTTGCAGGGTAAATCCGGCAAATTCGTATGAAAAGGCGCATATACCACACAGCGGTCGGAGATGACCGTCATCTGAAAATTGCTCTCCCAAAGTCGGTTCCAGTTTTCCTGCGGCACTTCCTTTGCACTGACCGCGCTCATCAGCGCCGGATATGCTTCCGCCAACTCTGTCAATGCGGCAGCATCATAGAGATCGTTGCGGATGTAGGCTTTCACCGTGTTGCCTGTGGTTTCAAAACTTTCGTAGCCCAATTCAGCCAGCAGAGCCACCACAATATCGGAAATATCCGCTTGTTCGCCGTTTTCAGGCAATATACATATCGCTTCGATGTAATGCATGATATAGATTAACTTTTCTGTACAGGAATTTGCCTGTTGAAACTTTCTTCAAGTGAAATCAACGTTTCCGTCCGCGTGATGCCTGCGATAGATTGCAGTTTATCCACCAAAATATACTTCAAATGTTCATTGTCATGGGCATACACCTTGATGAAAATGGAATAGTCACCAGTGGTGTAGTGACATTCCGTTATTTCAGGTATCATTTTCAATTGTTCAACAACAGGCTTGAACATACTTGCCTTTTCCAAATAAATGCCCATAAAGGCACAAGTGTGGTAGCCCATTATTTTTGGATTCAGCATAAATGCAGACCCTTTGACGATACCAAGACGTGTAAGCCGCTGCATACGCTGATGAACGGCAGCGCCCGATATGCCGCAATCGCGTGCCACTTCCAAAAAAGGAACACGGGCATTGGCGCAAATCATTGACAGAATTTTTCGGTCTAAACTGTCAATTTGAAACTTTTCAGCCATTTTTTTCGGTTTTTACTAAAAAATAATACTATTTAACCCATTTTTAATGAATTTATTTTGATAAACTGTTCTTAGTATGAACTAAATATGAAAATAAATTGCTTTTATCCGGATAAATTATCACTTTTGCAAAGTTAATAATTTTATTCTTTTTACACATATTTTTTATAATTTATCATTATGTCAAAGTTGTTTTTGCCTCAATATTACTCGCCTTCGCTTGATTTGCGACAGACAGAGAAGGCTGTCAAATTACTGAAAGATTTTTTTGAATCGAACCTGTCCTCCGAACTTCGGTTGAGACGGGTGACTGCTCCCCTGTTTGTACTGAAAGGAACAGGTATCAACGACGACCTGAACGGCGTAGAGCGCCCTGTGGCGTTCCCCATTGCTGATATGGGCGAGGCTGTTGCCGAAGTGGTACATTCACTGGCGAAATGGAAACGGTTGATGCTGGCAGAGTACCAAATTGAAACCGGATACGGCTTATACACAGACATGAACGCCATCCGCCCCGACGAAGAACTGGACAACCTTCATTCCATGTACGTTGACCAGTGGGACTGGGAACTGTCCATCACAAAAAACGAACGTTCGCTTGATTTCCTGAAAAAAACAGTGACCAAAATATATAACGTGTTGAAACGTGCGGAATTTTACGTTTATGAAAATTATCCGGTGCTCACGCCAAGACTGCCGGAACAAATCACCTTTATCCATTCCGAAGACCTGCTGGCAATGTATCCCGACAAGCCGGTAAAAGAACGCGAGCGCCTGATAACCCAACAATACGGCGCAGTATTCATCATAGGCATCGGCGGATATTTGGCTGACGGCACGCTGCACGACGGACGCGCACCCGACTACGACGACTGGACTACCGCCACCACGCCCGGACATAATGGACTGAACGGCGATATACTGCTTTGGAACCCCATTCTGCAATGTGCTTTCGAAATTTCGTCGATGGGAATCCGCGTGGACGCTGACGCTTTGAACAAACAATTGGCGATACGCCAACTCGAAAGCCGGAAAGAACTGCTGTTTCACAAAAAACTGCTGAACGGCGAACTGCCCTTGTCCACCGGCGGCGGCATCGGACAATCGCGGCTTTGTATGTTTTTCCTGCAAAAAGCGCATATCGGCGAAACGCAAGCCAGCATCTGGCAGCCCGAAATAGTGGAAACCTGCCGCAAACACAACATAGTATTAATGTAAATGGCTTTCAAGGCAGTTATTTTCGACCTCGACGGAACCTTAGCCGACACGCTGGAAGACATAGCCGACACTTTGAACCGCAGCCTTGCGGCAAACGGCTTCCCGACGCACCATTACGACGCCTGTCGCTTCTTTGTGGGCAACGGGCTGGAAAACTTAGTTGCCAAAAGCCTTCCCGAAGCCGCGAGAACCGAAGCCGTTATTCATGCCTGCCACGCGCAAGTGGTTGCCGATTACGCGCAGCATTACATCAACAAGACGCGGCTTTACGATGGCATACCAGCCTTATTGGACGGTTTATCGCAAGCGGGCTTCAAAATGGCTGTGTTATCCAATAAAGCGGACGCCATTACACAAAAAATATGCGGCGATTTGCTTCAACGCTGGCATTTTGAAATCATATTGGGCGCCGGCGACCGCTTCCCGCGTAAGCCTGACCCGCAAGCGGCGCTGTTCCTTGCCGAAGAAATGAAAGCAACGCCCGCCGAAGTTCTCTACCTCGGCGACAGCGACGTGGATATGCACACCGCCATCGCGGCAGGCTTCTATCCCGTTGGCGCAGGCTGGGGGTTCCGCCCCGTGGAAGAACTGCTGAACAGCGGCGCACGAAAAATTATTCAACATCCAACAGAATTACTGGGGTATCATTCAATTACGAATTAGAAATTACGAATTACGAACGGTATGGTCAATTGTTGTTAGCGGAAATCGTTGAAATCGTACCAAAACCATTTCAAAAATTCTTCTAAGGAGTTGTCAATAAATAAATCCCCTAACGGGGAATGTTCGATTGTCCGTACTTAAATGCTACTGTTTATCCACTTTTTTTTCCATTTGCGGTAAAATTCCGGAGTAGAGGTTTCAAAAACACCGTCTTTGGTCATGAACAGTTGTATGGTGCTGGCTTCCACCGCTACTGTTCGGTCGCTCTTTCTCAGAATACGGTAGTTGAACATCAATTTGGCGGAATCGCAGGGTATGTATTGTGTTTCAACGATGATTTGCTCGCCAAACCGAATGGCGTGCAGGTAGCGGACGTGCAAATCGACTATGGGCACAATGTATCCGTTGTCGTAAATATACATGTACTCGAAACCGAACTTGCTTCCGAAGGCTTCCCGCCCGTTTTCAAGGTATTTTACATAATTTCCGTGCCACACCATTTGCACCGCATCAATATCGTAAAAGTGAATATCTATCTCGGTGCTGGCGATGAGTGGGGCTTTTGTTTTGTCCTTCATGTTCAATTGATTAGGCTGTTGTTGCTTGACTGTCTATCTCACTGAGCGATATTTTCATTTCGCCGGAAGCGATGAGCACATCTCCGCAAGTGACCGTGGCGAATGCCAGAATTACCGACATAATTTCGGTTTTCACTTCCACCGTGATGGCTATGGTATCGCCTGCGTGCGGGCATTTTTCGATGACGAGGTTTTTGATGGCGCCGATAAACCCCAACTTAACGCTTTCTTTGAGGATATACTTGTTGATGTACCCCATTCGTGCGGCACAGGTCTGCGCGATGCTTTCGATGATGCCTGCTTCGGTGAAAACGCCATTCTCCACAAAAATATGGTCGGAAGGTATCGTCAAACCGGTGGATATGACCGTCATTTCAAAATGTGTCAGGCGGTCAATCATCACAAAAGGCGGTTGTTGCGGAAGCAACTCATGTATGTCTATATCCTCTGTTTTTGGTATCAAAACTGTTCTTTTTTAATGATTTAATATCTCATATACTCCCACAGGGGACCTTTTATCTTTTTTGCCCGAAAGCGGTCGCTCATCGGGGAAGTATTGTTGTCGGGGAAAAACCACTTTTTGCCGGTGGCGTTGGCGCGGGCTTCCATCGTGCTCAGGTTAATGTCTTTGGACACATAATACACAGGGTTCATCAATTCGCTGCGATGGCTGATAACTCCTTCTTTCAGCGCGATGTCGCAAAGCGCGGTCTCGGGATAGATGCGCATTCCTACAAAGGGGAATATCACCGTGAATCCGAGTTCTTTCGAGTTTTCAAAAGTCTCATTGAGCGTGTCTTCGGTTTCGCCATACCCGCCCAGTATAAGGAAATGAGCGTAGAATATGCCCAGTTCTTCACAGTTGCGACTTTGCGCGAGGATGTCGGAAAAACGAAAATGCTTGTTCATATTTGCCAACTGCTTGTCTGAAAAGGAATCGGTGCCAAATTCGACGTGTGTCAATCCGGATTGTTGAAAGAGTTTCAACCGTGCATACGTCAGGTTATTGGGCGAAAAATAAGCGCCCCAACTGATGTTCATCTTGCTTTCAATGAGCCGGTGCGCCAGCTCTTCATTGTATTCGTTGTGAATGTTGAAGATGGAATCGGTGAAAAACAGATAATGGATGCCTTTTTTATAATACATTTCCTCAATGTTGGAAATAACGGTCTGCACGTCGAGGGTGCGCACTGTTTTTCCGTCAATGCCGGGGTAACTGCAATAGACACAGTTGTAAGGGCATCCCCGCTTGGTCTGTATGTTCAGCATCCCGCTTTTTTCCCAGTAATACTCAGCCCAAAGGCTGTCCACATGCAACACGGGCGATGCAATGTATCTGTTGTGGCGGTTGACCTTCACAATGCCCGATTCGTCTCGATATACCAAGCCTTCGATGTCGCGAACCTCTTTGCCTTCTGCCAAAAGGACAATCAACTGCCGCAAACTCTCTTCCCCTTCGCCTTTGATAGCGTAATCGGGTTGCAATTCGGAAAAAACCTCTTCGGGAAAAACCGAAAACGCCGGACCGCCGATGGTAATCACCGCCCGACTGTTTTCCCTTGCGATGGCGATAATTTTCTTGTAATGATGGATGAAATTATTTTGAGCAAAAATATTGACATCGTCAATGTTACGCAAGGAAATGCCCACAAAATCGAAGTCATTGTTGCGCAGAAACCGCGCAAAATCATCACCGCTGCCCATATTGAAATCGAAAAGTTTCAAATCAATATCGCTGATATGCGATTGGATATAGGAGGCAAGATACGACACACCAAGCGGATATACCGGATAGGGAATTTGATATGTATTGGCTGATACAAGTGCTATCTTACTCATTAACATTGCTTTTAGACGCTGATGTGCATTATTTTAAAGGGACAAAGGTAAGAATATCCCGAAATTTAATTACCTTTGTACCATATAAAATATAGAAAAATAATGACTAAAATGAATCTTCAAGTGAAATATTTCTTTCAAGATCATCCAAAATACCTGTCAATTGTCGGTATTTTGTGCCTGTTATTTGCCTGTACCGGAAATTTGGGCGCTCAGGTGCGCAGTACAAATGCGTTCCGCTGGGATGATGTCGAAAAATTGATAGACGACGGTTTGCCCCAGTCGGCGCTGGTTGAAATAGACAACCTGTATCGGTCGGCGTTGGCTGATAAAGAGTATGGACATTTGCTCAAAGCCATCAAATACCGCATCCGGTGCCAGCAAATGACGGAGGAACAGTCTGAAATGGCTATCATCCGTAGTCTGATAGAGGACTCCAACCAAGTGCCCTATCCCGCAAAAGCAGTGATATACTCACTTACAGGCGAGGCTTATCGCGATTTTTACTACCACAATCGATGGAAACTCACGGACAGAACTACGGTTGCCGATGCCAATCGGGATGATATCTACACATGGTCGGCAAGCCAACTCATTGACGAGATGAGTCGCTATCTGCTTCTTTCATTGAGCGATCCGGATATGCTGAAAAAAACGTCTGTAAGCGCTTACAAAGAGGTGCTCACCGGGGATGCCTCCACCCGCCACCTGCGTTCATCCTTGTATGATTTGCTTGCCCACCGCGCCATCGACTTGTTGAGCGAGCCCAACATCATGAACTGCGATTTTTCGACATTTCTGATCAATCGTGCCGAATATTTTGCCGATACCGAAGGTTTTGCCAAAGCAAGTATTGCCAGCGCCGACACATTGGCGCCGGCTTATTGCGTCATGAAATTTTTTCAGGATTTGACCTCTTTTCATTTGAGCAGGAAAGACATCAACGCCTTGGCGGATGTTGACTTGAAACGCTTGTTGTTCGTGCGCAACAATGGAATTTACCCCAACAGCGACGAAATGTACGAAAAAGCGCTGAAATATCTGTTGGAAAGAAGTTCGGGGCAAAAAATCTGGGAAACAGTGGCATCCACCTTGGCATTGTGGTACAAAGAAGAAGGTGAAAAATGGGAGCAAACCAACCATCCGAAATATCGCTACCGCTTGACAGACGCCGTGAACCTGTACAATGTGATAGTGAAAAAAGCCGCCTCAAAAGAGGAACGAAAACACGCAGAAACCATTCTGACCGAATTGAAGCGGGAACGGCTCAAGATACAATTACAGAAAGAGCAGATACCATGCCGACCAATACTGGCAATGATGAATTATCAGAATACGGACGAAGCATATATTACGGTTTACCGAACAGACCAGGAAGAAAACATTCATTTGGAAAATTTGACGGAAAAAGAACAATTGGACTATATTGTGCATTTGGAAAAACTGTCACAGCAACACGTACAACTGCCGCAGCACTCCGACTACCAGTTTCATCGCGTCGAACTGCGCTTGGATTCGCTGGATGCAGGACGCTATCTGTTAACGGTGTCAAACCATCCCGATTTTTCGAGCAACAAACTTCATTCGCTGTCATACACCAACATACAGGTTTCCAATCTTTTCCCGATACAACGCTATGCTGGCGAAGGCTTGATGGAAACCTACGTCACCGACAGAGAAACCGGCACACCGGTGGACAGCGCCACTGTAAAGGTTTATCGAAAAGTTTACAGGCAAACAACGAGCAGTTACGAAGACTTGCTTGATACGGTGGTGTTTTCCGATGCCTCGGGACGGGCATTTTTCCCGCAAATGTCCGGCAACCGCTATCTTTGGGTGATACACAACGGCGACTCCATCAAACAGGCTGCCATCTATGCCTACACGCAGCCAACGAACAAGGAATCTCCCAAATTGGCGCTTTTCACCGACCGGGCAATTTATCGACCGGGACAGACCGTCTATTTCAAAGGCTTGCTATACTCGGAAAATGAAGGCACAGGACAAGTGAAACCCAAAGAAACAGTGAACGTCAAACTGATGGATGCCAACGGAAAAGAAGTGCAGCAGCAGGATTTCACCACCAACGATTTTGGTTCTATCAACGGCAGTTTTGTGATTCTGCACGGTTTGCTCAACGGCATTATGCAATTGCAGACTGCCTGCCACTCAGTCGCTTTCAGGGTGGAGGAATACAAACGCCCGACCTTTGAAATCATTATCCAATCAATGAAAGAGAACTATGCTTTGGGCGATTCCGTTCAAGTAAGCGGCGCTGCAAAAGCGCTTGCCGGCTATCCCGTTGACGGAGCCACTGTTAAATGGGAGGTGCAACGACACCTCGTTTACCGTCCGTTGCGGTATCACATCCCTTATTCTTTCCTGCCTGCACCAAAACAACAGCGATTGATAGCGTCAGGCTCTCTGACAACGGGTGATATTGGGCAGTTTTCACTCTCTTTCAAAGCGGAAGACGAGGATATTCAAGACAAAGGACAGATTTATATTTATGACCTGAAAATAGACGTGACCGACCCAAACGGCGAAACACAAAGCGTTTTAAAAAGTATTCGTTTGAGCAAGAATCCGCTGCTGTTGGAAACCACCATCCCCGACAATATCGCCATTGGCGCCGACAGTCTGAAATACAAGTTGGATGTGACCAATCTGGAAGGCGAATCCACTCCGGCAGGCATCTATGTTGAACTGTTTGCGTTGCCCAACCCGCACCGGATACTTCGCGACCGCCTGTGGGCGGCAGTTGACACCGCGATGATGCCTTACGAAAAATTCAGCGCCTGCTTCCCGTTTGACGCTTATGAGAATGAAAATGAGTCAAATAAAGGGAAAAAGATTTTGAAAACATCGTGGAGCATAGACACCAAAGAAAACAGGCAAATAGATATGGAAAAACTGAAAGACTGCCCTTCCGGTCGGTATTTATTGCGGTTCGTTGCCCAAAACCCCAAAGGACTGATAGCCGATTCGATGTTAATCTGTCTGCAACACGTCAATGCTGCCATTATTGACATGAACCAGTGGCTGATTAATTTGGAAACAAAAGCCGAGCCGGGTGATTCTGTTAGCTTTTGGATTGCTGGTGGGCAAGAAAACTCGCACATTCGTTGCGATGTCATGCTCAAAGACAAGATAATAGAGCATCAAACGTTCACTGTCGGCTCCATTCCGCGCAAATTGCGCTTCCCCGTAAAAGACGAATATCGCGGTGGATTTGCAGTTCAGTTTGTATTGGTGCAGGAAAACCGTTCATACACAGCGATACGACAGATTGATGTGCCTTACACCAATAAAAAACTGGATATTAAGTTTAAAACGTTCAGGAGTCAATTGCTCCCCGGCGAAAAGGAAAAATGGACACTCACCGTGAACAATAAACAAGGCAAAAGCGAAGCCGCAGAGATGGCAGCCGTCTTATATGATGCCTCTTTGGATGCATTTGCGCCACACAATTGGCAAAATACCTTCTATTGGGCGCGTCATTATGACATTTTCTCATGGCGGTTGCCATATCAAAATCTGCACGACAATACTTTGATTCACACCGCTTTAAATACGAATGCCCATCTTTTTGATTATGAAAAATTAGAGGTGTTTGGTGTAACCCTACAGTCGGTCATGTTGAAAAGCAGGCGTATAGGGGCTGCGCTGAGTGACTTTGACGCATTACCTGCCCCTGCCGCCCGCCAATTGTACCAGATTGCCGTCAATCCTGCAGAAGGAACCACCGCATCACAGATGCCCTACACACTCGAAACCATGCCGCTCAGAAGCAATTTCACCGAAACGGCTTTCTTCTATCCAGCCTTGCGTACCAACGACAAAGGCGAATTATCAGTAGAATTTACTGTTCCTGATGCCCTTACTCGCTGGAATATGTTGGGATTTGCCCATACCAAAGACCTCAAAACGGGAAATACCCTTCAAACATTGGTAACTCAAAAACAAATAGCCATCAACGCCAATATGCCTCGCTTTTTGCGGCAAGGCGATGTGATGACACTGACCGCCAAGGTGAATAATCTGACCGCAAACGACCAGAAAGTCAGCGCATTGATACGTTTCTTTGATGCTCACACCATGCAGCCCGTAGATGCGCAGATATTAAAAAGCGCTGCCACGCAAACCGCCACAGCAGAGAGCGGACAAAGTGCAGTCGTAACATGGGATATTGAGGTTCCTGCCGATTTACAGGCTGTTACCTACCATCTGACAGCGCAGGCAGGCAACCATACCGACGGCGTGGAGAGAAGTGTTCCCGTGCTGAGCAACAAGGTTCTCATCACAGAATCCATGCCGTTTTTGGTGCGTGCTGACAGCAAATCGGATTTGCGTTTTGATAAACTTGCCGCAAGCAAAACCACAGAAACCTTACAACACAAGCGTTTGACACTGGAATATACCACTCATCCGGCTTGGTATGCGGTGCAGGCGATACCGGTGCTCATGGCGCAGACCAATGAAAGCAGCGAACAAACATTTACCCGTTTCTACGCCAACCGCTTGGCAACGGTGATAACAAACAGTACACCACGTATTCGGCATATATTCAATCAATGGCGTTCTATCCCCGACAGCAAGGCGCTATGGTCGAACCTTGAAAAAAATCAGGATTTGAAACAGGCTTTGTTGGAAGAAACGCCGTGGGTAATGCAGGCTGCCAACGAAACGGAAAGAAAGAAAAACATCGGACTGCTGTTTGACCTCAACCGCATGGCAAATGAACAACAGGACGCATGGGTAAAATTGAAACTTGCCCAGGGCGCCAACGGTGGGTTCCCTTGGTTTGACGGACAACCGGAAAGTCGTGGCATTACACAGTATATCGTTGGCGGGCTTGAACGTATGCGGCATCTGGGAGCCTTGCCACGTACTGATGAGGTAAATGAAGTGATTGAAAAAGCGCTAAATTTCTGCGATACACAAATCCATGCGGATTATCAAAAAATGTTGAAAGACAAATCAGGGAAACGGCAATATATTGACGCCTATCATGTGCAGTATCTGTATTTATGCAGTTTCTCGCAACGCCGTTCCTACGCCGTTTTAGAGGATTTCAATTTCTATATGCAGCAAGCGGAAGAGTATTGGGCACGGTTGAACCTCTATGAGCAGGCAATGACAGCCCTTGTGATGTATCGTTATGGGAAAACCGATGTGGCGCTGAGTATTTTGCGGTCCTTGAAAGAACGTGCCCAAATAACAGACCAAATGGGTATGTACTGGGCTGAGAACCGCCGTGGACGCTTCTGGAACGAGTCGCCGGTGGAAACGCAGGCAATGCTGTTAGAGGCTTTAAGCGAAGTCGGCAGTGACACCAAGGCGGTTGAAGAGATGAAACTCTGGTTGTTGCGCAACAAGCAAACGAACGATTGGAAAACAAGCAAGGCGACCACCGCAGCCGTGTATGCTCTTCTTCGCAACGATTACGACTTGCTTGACACCACAGGAAGTAAGGCTTCTCAGGCAGATTTACAGTACATGGATATAAAAATTGGCGGAAAACCGCTGAAAAAGATGGTGAAAGAGCCATTAAATCCGGAACCCGGAACCGGTTATGTCAATACAACATGGAACGGCAAGGAAATCAGCGCTTCAATGGCTGATTTGCGAGTCATCAATTCGACAGCCGATGTGCTGTGGGGCGCGCTGTACTGGCAGTATTTTGAAGAGTCGGACAAGGTGACAACCGCCGAAAACCAGTTAAAAGTGAGCAAGCAACTATTTGTCAAGCAAAATACGTCTGCCGGCAAGGTACTCCATCCGATAAGCAACCTGAAAAAGGGCGATATTGTGACAGTGAGGTTAGAAGTGATCGCCGACACTGATTTTGAGTATGTTCACCTGAAAGATATGCGGGCGGCAGGCTTCGAACCCGCCAATCCCATATCCGGATATCGCCGTCAAAGCGGTTTGAACTATTCCGAAAACTACAAAGACGCATCCGTCAACTTTTTCATTTACTATTTGCCCAAAGGGGTATGGGTGTTTGAATACGACGTAAGAGTAACCAACAAAGGCACTTTTTCCAATGGTATTGCTACCATTCAATGTATGTATGCGCCTGAATTTAACGCACACAGCGATGGCAAAAAAGTTGAATGTGGAAATTGATAAATTATTTTTTATTTTTTATCGTAAATTCAAAAAAAATCATTTACTTTGCTCTCTGAAAATTGACCAAATAATATAAATATGAATACTCTTTTAGGATTAGTAATTATTGCTATTGGAAGTTTCGGGCAATCCAGTTCATACGTTCCTATCAAAAAAGTAAAAGATTGGGCGTGGGAGTGCTTTTGGCTGGTACAGGGCATTTTCGCATGGTTGCTGTTTCCTGTTTTGGGTGCACTGCTGGCTGTGCCGGAAGGCAGTTCATTGTTCGCTGTCATCGGCTCTGCTGATGGCATTGCCGTACTGAAAGCCATCGGATTTGGCGTGCTGTGGGGCGTTGGTGGACTGACATTCGGTTTGAGTATGCGTTATTTGGGCGTTGCATTGGGACAATCGTTGGCATTGGGCACTTGTTCTGCCTTTGGCACACTGATTCCAGCGCTGTTGAAAGGCGACAACCTTTTCCGCGGAGACGGATTGATTTTACTGATTGGCGTAAGCATCGCCATTGCAGGTATAGCAGTCATCGGTTATGCAGGAGCGTTGAAATCGCAAAACATGACGGAAGAGGAGAAGAAAAAAGCGGTGAAAGACTTTGCTCTGAAAAAAGGCTTGCTGATAGCATTGCTCGCCGGTGTGATGAGCGCTTGTTTCAGCCTTGGGCTGAATGCGGGCGACCCCATCAAAGCACAATTGCTAAGTTTGGGCGCAAAAGATTTGTATGCCACCCTTCCCGCAACATTGCTGGTGACCATCGGCGGATTTATCACCAATGCCATTTATTGTATCGTCCAGAATATCAAGAATAAAACGGGTAAACAGTACCTTGGAGTTTCAGGAAGCGTTTTGACCAACAATCTGTTATTTTGCGCGCTGGCAGGCGTGTTGTGGTACTCTCAATTCTTCGGATTGGGCGTAGGACAGAGTTTCCTCACGGATAATGCGGTGATGCTGGCGTTTTCGTGGAGCATCCTGATGTCGCTCAACGTGCTGTTCAGCAATGTATGGGGCATTCTGTTGAAAGAATGGAAAGGCTCCGGGCAAAAAACCGCCATCGTATTGGTAATAGGATTGGCTATACTGGTGGTTTCCATCATATTACCGCAATTACTGAAATAATTTATAAAATCTAAAATAAAATGAAAGAATCAGTTATCAAGTCGGCTTACGAAGCCGCCAAAGAACGTTATGCAGCGGTAGGCGTTGATACAGATGCCGCGTTGGAAAAACTCCAGAAAATCGCTATCTCCATCCATTGCTGGCAATCCGACGACGTCACCGGATTTGAAAACCTCGGCGGAAACCTCGGCGGTGGCGGTATTCAGGCAACCGGCAATTACCCCGGCAAGGCGCGGAATATCGACGAACTGCGCCAGGATATAGAAGAAGTGCAAACCCTCATTGCAGGCAAGCACCGTTTGAACCTGCATGCCATTTACGGCGATTTCGGCAATAAAATCGTTGACCGTGACGCCATTGAGCCGGCGCATTTCACTTCATGGATGCAGTGGGCGAAAGAAAAAAACTTGAAATTGGATTTCAACTCCACCTCCTTCGGACACCCCAAAAGCGGCGATTTGACCCTGGCGAATCCCGATAAAGCCATTCGTGATTTCTGGATTGAGCACACCAAACGTTGCCGCGAGATTTCAGAAGCATTTGGTCAATTCCAGCATGACCCCTGTATCATGAACTTGTGGGTACATGATGGATCTAAGGATTTGACTGTTAATCGCTTACTCTACCGTCAAATCCTTGAAAAATCGTTGGATGAAATCTTTGCCAAGGAACTCAAAAACATGAAGGATTGTATTGAGGCTAAACTGTTTGGCATCGCACTCGAAAGTTACACCGTTGGTTCCTACGATTTCTACCTGGGCTACGGCGCCAAAAAACAAAAAATCGTGACGCTGGACACCGGTCACTTCCACTTGTCGGAAAGCATTGCCGATAAAATTTCCGCTTTGCTGCTGTTTACGCCTGAAATCATGCTCCATGTAAGCCGCCCTATTCGTTGGGACTCCGACCATGTAACCATCCTGAACGACGATTTAACCGAATTGGCAAAGGAAATCACCCGCGCAGAGGCTTTAAACCGTATTCATATCGGCTTGGACTATTTCGATGCCTCTATCAACCGCATAGGCGCTTACGTTATCGGTATTCGTTCCACGCAAAAAGCCTTCCTGCAAGGTCTGCTCGAACCCATCAGGATTCTGCGCGACTATGAAGCCAAAGGACAGTATTTTGAACGCCTTGCACTCTTGGAAGAAGCCAAAGGATTGCCTTGGAACATGGTTTGGGATTATTTCTGCCTGAAAAATAATATCGCAGTCGGCGAAGAATATATTGCGGAAATTCAGAAATACGAAAAAAATGTTTTGAGCAAACGCTAAAACTGGTAGCGTTGCAAACTGCCGAATAACGGTTATTTTCAACCTGCGAAACTTTCGCAGGTTGATTTTTATCTGAAAAAAATCAAAAAAATATCAGATATATAAAAATAATGCTTACCTTTGCCATCCCAAAAATAGAGTTTTTGGGGATAGTAGAATGCAGTCAAATGCTTGATGTTCATGCTGATAGCACAGTAATGTTCATTAGTTTTTGGTTCATTTTTTTTAAAAATTCAGGTGGTCATATTTAATCTTTCATAAATGTCATTAAAGAAAACAGAACGGGTTAACTTTTCATCCATCAAAAATCCGTTTGAGTATCCGGATTTTTTGGAAATCCAATTAAAATCTTTTTTCGATTTTTTCCAAATCGACACTACGCCTGAAAACCGCAAGTCAGAGGGTCTTTTCAAGGTTTTTCAGGAAAATTTTCCCATATCCGACACACGGAACAACTTTGTACTGGAATTTGTTGATTATTTCATAGATCCTCCGCGCTACACCATTGAAGAGTGCGTAGAAAGGGGATTAACGTACAATGTTCCGCTGAAAGCCAAATTGAGGCTGTTTTGTACAGACCCCGAACACGAGGATTTTGATACCGTCATTCAGGATGTATATTTGGGAACGGTTCCCTACATGACACCCAAGGGATCCTTTGTTATCAACGGTGCGGAGCGCGTGATTGTGTCCCAGTTGCACCGATCGCCCGGCGTGTTTTTTGGGCAAAGCACTCATGCCAATGGTACGAAACTGTACTCGGCGCGCATCATTCCGTTCAAAGGCTCGTGGATTGAGTTTGCTACGGACATTAACAACGTGATGTACGCTTACATTGACCGAAAAAAGAAACTTCCCGTGACAACGCTTCTCCGTGCCATCGGCTACGAGAATGACAAAGATATTCTTGGCATTTTCGATCTGGCAGACGAGATGAAAGTGACCAAATCCACCATCAATAAAGTGGTCGGCAGAAAATTAGCCGCCCGCGTTTTGAAAACATGGGTGGAAGATTTTGTGGATGAAGATACCGGCGAGGTCGTTTCCATTGAACGTAACGAAGTGGTGATTGACCGCGAAACCATTTTGGAACAGGACCATGTTGACATGATTCTCAATTCGGGAACAGAAACCATTCTCTTGCATAAAGAGGGTTTCAACAGCGCTGATTATGCCATCATCTACAATACCCTGCAAAAAGATGCCACCAACTCTGAAAAAGAAGCAGTATTGCACATTTACAGACAATTGCGCAGCTCGGAACCACCCGATGAAGCAACCGCTCGCGATGTCATTGATAAATTGTTCTTCTCCGACAAGCGTTACGACTTAGGCGATGTAGGACGTTACCGCATCAATAAAAAACTCCAACTCAACACGCCTCCGGAAACGAAGGTGCTGACACGCGAAGATATCATTGAAATTATCAAATACCTCATCCAACTTATCAACTCGAAAGCAGATGTGGATGATATTGACCATTTAAGCAATCGCCGTGTTCGCACGGTGGGCGAACAATTGGCAGGACAATTCGGCGTCGGGTTGGCTCGTATGGCACGCACCATTCGCGAACGCATGAATGTTCGTGATAATGAGGTGTTTACGCCAATTGATTTGATCAATTCCAAGACCTTATCATCCGTCATCAATTCGTTCTTTGGTACCAATGCACTCTCGCAGTTCATGGATCAAACCAATCCGCTGGCTGAAATCACTCACAAAAGACGTCTTTCCGCCCTCGGACCGGGCGGTCTTACTCGCGAACGTGCAGGATTTGAAGTGCGCGACGTACATTTCACTCACTATGGGCGGCTTTGCCCAATTGAAACTCCGGAAGGTCCCAATATCGGGTTGATTTCTTCACTTTGCGTTTACGCGAAAATCAATCACCTTGGATTCATCGAAACACCTTATCGGAAAGTAGAAAATTCAGTAGTGAATTTATCTGCTGACGGTGTGATATCGTTGAGCGCCGAAGAAGAAGAAGGTAAAAAGATTGCTCAGGCAGGAATCAAGTTGGACGAGAAAGGACATTTTCTTGAAACCCGCCTTAAATCCAGATTAGACGCCGACTATCCGGTCTTAGACCCTGGTGAAGTGGACTTGATGGACGTTGCGCCTAACCAGATTTCCTCCATCGCCGCATCACTCATCCCGTTCCTCGAACATGACGATGCCAACCGCGCGTTGATGGGATCAAACATGATGCGTCAGGCTGTTCCGCTGCTGAAACCGCAGGCGCCTATCGTTGGTACTGGCATCGAATATACCGTTGCAAGAGATTCTCGTTTGTTGGTAGTGGCAGAAAAGGACGGTATTGTTGAATCTGTTGACGCTCGTCGAATTGTGATTCGCTACGACTACTCAACAGACGAAAAATTCATGAGTTTTGACGACGATTTGAGAGTATATGAACTTCCAAAATTCGCCAAAACCAATCAGAACACCTGCGTCAATATGCGTCCGATTGTGAAAAAGGGCGAACGCGTCCAGAAAGGACAAATACTCACCGAAGGCTATTCGACCGATAACGGAGAATTAGCGCTTGGCAAGAACCTGAAAGTGGCATTCATGCCATGGAAAGGATACAATTTTGAGGATGCCATTGTGATCAACGAAAAAGTGGTCAGTCAGGATTTGTTCACTTCGCTGCATATTGACGAATATTTGCTGGAAGTGCGCGATACCAAACGCGGTTTGGAAGAATTGACGTCCGACATTCCCAATGTGAGCGAGGAAGCAACACGCAACCTCGATGACAACGGCTTGATCAGGATTGGCGCACATGTGGAACCGGGTGATATTCTGATAGGTAAGATAACCCCCAAAGGCGAATCCGATCCATCGCCGGAAGAAAAACTGCTTCGCGCTATATTCGGCGACAAGGCAGGCGATGTGAAGGATGCTTCGCTCAAAGCGCCACCATCATTGTTTGGCGTAGTGGTGGACAAGAAATTGTTCTCACGTAGCGTGAAGGATAAAAAGGCAAAAAGCAGCGAAAAAATCATCATCCAAAAAATTGACGACGAATTTGCCAAACAAGCAGAAGAACTGAAAGGCAGATTGGTGGGAAAATTGATGAGTCTGTTGAACGGCAAGAGTTCACAAGGTGTGAAGGATTACTACAATGTAGAAATCATCCCCAAAAGCGCCAAATTTACGCCCAAATCGTTGATGGACATAGACTACACCAATGTAAATCCGGGTAAATGGACGTTGGACAAAGCGAAAAATGAGATTATCAAAGGATTGATACATAATTACATGCTGAAATACAAAGAGATTGAGGCTGTAAATAAACGCAAGAAATACAATGTCACCATTGGTGATGAACTGCCTGCAGGTATTATTCAATTGGCAAAAGTTTATATTGCTAAAAAACGCAAGGTCAAAGTGGGTGATAAGATGGCCGGACGCCACGGTAACAAAGGTATCGTGTCAAAAATAGCCCGCCAGGAGGATATGCCGTTTCTGGAAGACGGGACACCTGTGGACATCGTGCTGAACCCGCTGGGCGTGCCGTCGCGTATGAACCTCGGACAGATTTACGAAACAGTATTGGCTTGGGCTGGCGAAAAACTCGGCGTGAAATTTGCCACCCCGATTTTCGACGGCGCCACATTGGACGACATCAACTCATGGACTGATAAAGCAGGCTTACCGCGATACGGACGTACCTACCTTCACGACGGTGGCACGGGAGAACGTTTCGACCAACCGGCAACAGTGGGCATCATTTATATGCTGAAATTGGGTCACATGGTAGACGATAAGATGCACGCTCGTTCTATCGGACCTTACTCACTCATCACACAGCAGCCGCTCGGCGGTAAAGCGCAATTCGGCGGTCAGCGTTTTGGTGAAATGGAAGTTTGGGCGCTCGAAGCCTTTGGTGCAGCCAACATTCTTCAAGAAATCATCACGGTGAAATCCGACGACGTGATAGGACGCGCCAAGACCTACGAAGCCATCGTAAAAGGCGAACCAATGCCGACACCGGGCGTTCCCGAATCATTCAACGTGCTGCTGCACGAAATGAGAGGCTTGGGACTAAGCATCAACTTAGAATAATAAATAGAAAAAAATCCTCAGCCAATCGGTTGGGGATTTTTTTTATTGGGTGCAAACCCGCGAGCATACATATTTATGACAGCACGACATAATTTTTAAAACCATGAATGCAACGTTTATTCTTGATGAACTTCTATCGGTGGCAAATCCTGAAAAGGCACAGTTTTTGCGGCGGTTTTTTAAAACAGGCAAAGGGCAGTATGGCGAAGGTGACGTGCTGCTGGGCATCGTTGTCCCGTTGACAAGGGATATTGTCAAAAAAAGCCCGGCGCTTCCTCTCAATGAAATCCGGATATTACTGGATTCGGAGTATCATGAAGCCCGTTTGGCGGGATTTTTGTTCCTCGACAAGCAGTTTAAAAATGCAAAAGCGGCAGAACAAAAGGAAATCTTTGACTTTTATCTGCAAAATGCGCGCAAAGCCAACAATTGGGATTTGGTCGATGTCACTTGCCGCGATGTCATTGGCGCCTATCTATTGGACAAAGACGACAGAAGCGTGCTGTATCGACTTGCAGAAAGTGATAACCTTTGGGAACAGCGAATAGCCATCGTTTCAACATGGACATTCATCAAAAACCGCCAGTTTGACGATACTTTGGCGATTGCAAAAAAAATGCTTACACACCACCACGATTTGATGCATAAAGCAGTCGGCTGGATGCTGCGGGAGGTCGGCAAAAAGGATCGGGAAATCTTAGTCGAGTTTTTGGAACAGCACCGCCAACAAATGCCCCGTACCACTTTGCGCTACGCTATCGAACATTTTCCACCCGAGGAAAAAGCATATTTCATGAAAAAATAGCGCCGAAAACCGTTAAAGCAACCCTTGGTGGTAAAGAATTGCCCTGTTCATAAAACAGTTGAACGGCAACATCTTCTTAAAAATCTCAACGCTTTTTTCCAATAACAGATCACTTTTGAGTAGCGACTCGTCTATTTTTTTGTAAAAGGAAAAATCTTTGGGTTTGAGCAGATCAATATCTGGAAAATCTTTGGAAAATCCTTTAGGTGCAGTTTTCACCGCATTGCCGTCGAACCATTTGAAAGCCGAAAGAAAATCCTTGTGATGAATAATATTCTTGTATTCATCAACATTTTCATAAATATCGGTGCGAACAGCCTTCAAAGTAGGGGCATCCGGGCAGTACACGCCGCCTGCCCACAGAGAATTGTTCAGGTAACCCGATCCTGTCGGCTCTATATGGAAATAATAGCCGCAAAGGGTACTTTTGCGCCCACCCTTGGCGATATAGGCACCGAAATGGTTTTTGTACGGCGTTTTATCTGGCGAAAAACGCACATCGCGATATATCCGGTAAACGCAATCTTTAGCCAAAGTCCCCTTGATGGATGGGTCGAACTTGCCTGTTTCGCCAATCAACAAGTCGATGAATCCCTCAAACTCCGCTTTGGCAGTCAAGTACTCATCGCGGTGTGCATCAAACCACTCCTTATGGTTGTTGGCAACAAGCTGGCGAATGAAAGATAAACTGTTTTGAAGCATATAATGTATGAATTGGAATGCGAAGATACATTATATATTTGGTTTGCGAGATAAAAATCGTGTATTTTTTTACTTCCATCTTTTTGAAGACGATTTTTCACCCAATTTGAATCGTGATTATCACCTACTTGGCAATTTACTCTGCTTTTTTTTGCAAAAAAAGTGCAAAAAGTTTTGGTAGTTTGAAAATAGTGTGTACTTTTGCACCCGCTTTTGAAAAGGCAAGGTCTTTGAAGCAAGGGGTGCTGGAAATAAAAAAAGCAG
>JAITTD010000328.1 GCA_031287245.1 Bacteroidales bacterium | reverse complement strand
TGCACATGGGGCACATGCTCAACAACACCATTCAGGACGTGCTCGTGCGCCGCGCCCGTATGCAGGGTAAAAACGCCTGCTGGGTGCCGGGAACCGACCACGCCGCCATTGCCACTGAGGCAAAAGTGGTGGCGAAACTGGATGCCGAAGGTATCAAAAAAAGCGACCTCACGAGAGAGCAATTCCTCGAACACGTATGGGAATGGACGCACAAACACGGCGGAATTATTCTCGAACAACTCAAAAAACTCGGCTGCTCGTGCGACTGGGACAGAACCTGTTTCACAATGGACGATGTACGCAGCCAAAGCGTACTCAAAGTGTTCATAGACTTGTATAACAAAGGGCTGATTTACAGAGGAGTGCGAATGGTAAACTGGGACCCGCAGGCAAAAACCGCGCTGTCGGACGAAGAAGTTATTTTTAAAGAACAACAGGGAAAACTGTATTATCTCAAATACAAAGTGGTTGATGATACCGCCGTTGCTCCCGCCAGTTTGCAAAATTTGGACTATAATGAGTGTAAAAAGAAAATGTCTGATTATGAATCACGTTTTGAGAACGATTCTTTATCTTCTCTCAAAAATATGATCGATTTGTATGGCAAGTTAAAACACACTTCGTTTCACGACATTGCAAATGCCGTAGAATTGTGGATTGACGCATATCCCGACAAAAGATTGCTGGAATACATTAAGGAAAAAAACGATAATTATTGCAATCGGCTTGCCGATATTATCAATGCAAAAAACGCCCCACAATCTTCTCCCAAAACCAACGCCAATGAGGGCAAAAATGTAACGGTAAAAAATCTAAACGATGATTTGCCGAAAGGCTGGTTTATTACAAATGGAAAAGATGCGTCTGCTTTGCTTACCGAATTACAAAAGGAACTTCCACAGGGGCATTTGTTATTTGGACAGTCGGTAAAAGTTATTGCCAATAGGCAAGGTGCTACAGATGATATTTTGTGTCAATATGAAAATGATTTGACGCATTTTACGGTTATTCACCTCACGTGGTCGGGTAAAACTGAAAAGTCGGTTGATTTGCCTTTTGTAGAATGCGATGGCAATTTCAATGATTTTATAAAATATGAAAATACATTTTCTTCTCCCGTCCAATACGCCATAGTCGCCACCACGCGCCCCGAAACCATTTTCGGCGACACGGCAATGTGTATTAATCCCAACGACCCTAAAACTGCATGGCTCAAAGGCAAGCGCGTAATTGTGCCGATTGTCGACCGCGAAATCCCCGTCATTGAGGACGAATACGTGGATATGGAATTTGGTACGGGCTGCCTCAAAGTTACCCCCGCCCACGATGTAAACGACTATATGCTGGGCGAAAAATACGGCTTGGAAACGCTCGATATTTTCAATGACGACGGCACTTTGAACCAATACGGCTTGCATTACGAGGGCAAAGACCGTTTTGCTGTTCGCAGGCAAATTGAAAAAGAGTTGGAAGAAAAAGATTTGCTCGAAAAAACGGAAAATTACACCAACAAAGTCGGTTTTTCGGAGCGCACGGATGTTGCCATAGAGCCGAAACTGTCGATGCAATGGTTCTTGAAAATGGAAGAACTGGCGAAACCCGCACTGGAAAACGTTGAAAACGACACGATTAAGTTTTACCCCGAAAAGTTCAAAAACACCTATCGCCACTGGCTGGAAAATATCAAGGATTGGAATATCAGCCGCCAACTTTGGTGGGGACACCAAATTCCCGCATGGTATGTTTTGGAAGAGGAGGAAAAGAATTAATTAATTTTCAATTTAAATGCGTTTGCCCTTAAAAAATGACGCAACGTTTTTTCTTTTTCCCGTCTTAGTATTAATCAATGAGGTTTGGTTATGGAACAAAGGTTTGGTTGTCTCTGGCAATCGGACCTTTTGTTTTTTATTTTGAGTTTTTTTCTCCTTTGCGGAATACGTAGGATACTCCGTATTCAGCGCAGTTGTGTCGCATTTCTTTATCGGGCAGATTGCCAAAATAGGCTTCCACTTCATTCCACACGTTCAGAATGATGTCATCCGCCTGTGTACGCAGCAAGGCTACATCATTTTGAATCCGCGATCCGCTTTTTTTGCTTATTTCCTTTGCTCGGTATGCTTCCAAAAACTGTTCGTAACGTACTTTCACCACTGCTATGGTCGGGTTGGTAATTGGACTCATCCCCTTGCGTATCCTGTCCCTTTCGCCTGAAATAATCTGTTCGCCCCAGCGAATCAGGTCGGTTTCATTGTGCATGACCGGTACTGTACTGTCGTTTTCATCGATTCCAAAGAGCGTGCGAACGGTAGCCGTCATCTCTCCCCGTGCAATTGCCATATTCATCACCTGAATGAAATGAGAAATGTACAGTTTCGCTTTTTTAAAATTGGCAGGGTACTCTTTATTTTTAACGATAGTGGTAGAGTACGTATTTTTATATAAACGCACAGCCGACTCGAATGTCGTCAGAAAACCTTGAATGCGATTAAACGTGCTTTGCGAAAACGCCAATTTGAAAGGTGGAAGCTCTTTTCCTTTTGCAAAAGCTACTTTTAAGGCTTTCAACCGAGCTTCGTCCGTATTTGGAATCCTTCTGTATGGCATGTTCTTTATTTTTCTAAAACCGATCCCGAACTTGCCAAATCCGTCATCATGGCAAATTCTTCGGGCGTGAGGTCGTCATTATAATAATTAATCGGATTGACTACTTTGTCGTTTTTATGCACTTCGTAGTGAAGATGCGGCGCTGTGGAGTCGCCGGTGCTGCCGACATGACCGATGAGTTGCCCGCGTTTTACCTGATCGCCGACTTGTACGGCAAACTTACTCAAATGGGCATAAACGGTTTTGTAGCCAAATCCGTGGTTCACAATCACTCGGTTTCCGAAACCGCCTGAATAGCCGACTTGTTCCACCACTCCGTTGCCGGTTACGTAGATATCGGTGCCTGTTGGGGCGGTAAAGTCCATGCCATTGTGCATCCGCGGTACATGATAGATAGGATGCATCCTCATGCCAAAACCGGATGCCGTTCTGGTCAGGTCTTTGTTGTTAATCGGTTGAATAGCCGGTCTCGACGCCAAAATCTGCTCTCTGTTCTTTGCCCTGTCTACCAATTCATCATAAGATTTTGACTGCACATATACCTGTTTGGTCAGTTTATCCACTTTTTGGCTCACTGTGATCATCAGGTCGGAGTTGTCATATCCGCTTAGCGCCTCGTAACGGTTTACACCGCCAAAACCTGCCATTCGAATGGATGGAGGAATCGGGTCCAATTCGTAAACCGTCCGGTAAACATTATTGTCCCGTTGTTCCATATCGCCAAGTATTTTGACCATTTGATCTACACGTTGGCTGGTTACCTTATACGTTAATTGCATCCGCTTCAACTCTTGTGAGAGTTTTTGCTCTTTGGGGGTAGTGAAAAAGGATGACAGCACCATAAAACACACCACCCCTGAAACGATTGAACCTGCTGCAAATGACGCAACTCGCTTCAAGGAATCCTTCACACTGACTTTCACTCGGTCATAACTGAGAGACTCTGGATTATATTTATACTTTACTCTCGCCATTG
>JAITTD010000156.1 GCA_031287245.1 Bacteroidales bacterium | reverse complement strand
AAGAAGGCTGGAAAACCAAGCCCACGAAGATAGAAATGTACAGAATGATGGTGCAGGACAGCATCGCCAAAGGATTGATAGATACTATAAAAATTGAAGGCAATGGAAGCAAATGATATAATATAAAATTGACGAGTTATGAGTAAAGTTGAACCACCCCCGAAAAAACTTTTCATTGCATGGTTTATTCTTGTGTTTGTTCTTTTCATTGGAGTAATCATTTCAAGGCATTTTGAAAAAAAAACAAAAAGGCCTCGATGGGAGGACATGAGCAACGCGGAATTGCCCGCACTGCGCAGGCAAATGCTGCACGAAGACAGCATCGCCAAAGGATTGAAGGCGGATACGCTGAAAATGGAAGGCAATGGAAGCAAATGATGGTGCGATAGTTTTTTCATTGCATGCGCATTGAAATCTGAAAAATTTCATGTACTTTTGTCCTTTATTTAATAATTTTTATGGTGGATATTTTTGATAAAATACAGGCAAGCGAAGGTCCTCTTGGGCAATATCGCAAGGACGCGCACGGATACTTTATGTTTCCCAAACTGGAAGGAGAGATAGGCGCTCACATGACATTCAGAGGCAAGGAAGTGCTCGTTTGGAGTTTGAACAATTATGCCGGATTGGCAAATCATCCCGAAGTACGCAAAATAGACGGCGAGGCTGCCGTCCGTTGGGGCTTGGGCTATCCGATGGGCGCCCGCATGATGTCGGGACAAACTGATTTGCACGAAAATTTGGAAAAACAATTGGCTGATTTTGAGAGAAAAGAAGATGCCTATTTGCTCAATTACGGCTATCAGGGTATGATTTCTGTCATTGATAATTTGGTGAATCGCCACGATGTAATTGTGTATGACGCCGAATGTCACGCCTGCATTATGGATGGTATGCGGTTGCACGTTGGGAAACGCTTCGTGTATGCTCATAACGATATGGAAAACCTCGAAAAGCAGTTGCAGCGTGCCACTAAACTGACAAAAGAAAGCGGCGGCGGCATTTTACTCATAACGGAAGGCGTATTTGGGATGTCAGGAAATTTGGGACAGTTGGACGAAATCGTGAAACTGAAAAGCAAATATACGTTCCGCATTTTGGTGGACGACGCTCATGGCTTCGGCACGATGGGCAAAACGGGAGCAGGTACAGCCGAGCATTTCAACGTGATGGATGACGTTGACCTCTATTTCGGCACTTTCGCCAAAGCGATGGCAGGTATCGGCGGTTTTATATCGGGTCCGGAAGTGGTCATCAATTACCTTCGCTACAATATGCGGTCGCAGATTTTCGCCAAATCGCTGCCCATGCCGATGGTAGAAGGCGCTATCAAACGGCTTGAACTGATACGCAACCAGCCGGCATTGCGCGAAAAACTCTGGACGATTGTCCGTGCGCTTCAAAGCGGCTTGCGCGAAAGGGGTTTCGATATCGGGAAAACCAATTCGCCTGTCACGCCTGTGTATATGAAGGGACAAGTGCCCGAAGCCACTAATGTGATTCTTGACCTGCGTGAAAACTACGGAATTTTCTGCTCGGTGGTCGTATATCCGGTTGTTCCGAAGGATGTTATCATGTTCCGCCTTATCCCTACGGCTGTTCACACGCTCGAAGATGTGGAACGCACCCTCAAAGCCTTTGCCGAAGTGAAAGAAAAGTTGGCAGCAGGCAAATACAAAGGCGACAAAGTGCGGATGGCATGAATGTAAATGCACTGCGACCGCAGCGTTTCAAATTGTATATCGAAACTTACGGTTGCCAGATGAATGTCAACGACAGTGAGGTAGTTGTCGCTATCCTTGCCAGAGAAGGTTTTTCTGTGACGCAGGATATGCAACAGGCAGACCTGATCCTCATCAACACCTGCTCAGTGCGCGAAAACGCCGAACAGCGCATACGCGGGCGATTGGACGTGTTCCGTATAGAGAAAAAACAGCGCCCCGGTTTGCTTGTCGGCGTGATTGGCTGTATGGCTGAACGCCTGAAAGAACAATTGCTTGAAGAAGAAAAAGCCGTTGATTTGGTGGCAGGCCCCGATGCTTACCGCGACCTGCCGCAATTGGTGCGCAACGCCGGAACAGGTCAAAAAGCGGTGAATGTGCTGCTGTCGCGCGAAGAAACTTATGCAGACATTAGTCCGGTGCGGATGGACAAAAACGGTGTGTCGTCCTTTGTGTCTATTATGCGCGGCTGCAACAACCGGTGCGCTTACTGCATTGTGCCCTACACGCGCGGTGTGGAACGCAGTCGCAGCCACGAAACGATTTTGCAGGAAGTAACAGCCTTGGTAGAAGCCGGATACAAGGAAGTAACACTGCTGGGGCAAAATGTGGATTCGTACCGCCGGGATAGCGCCGACGAAACCATCTCTTTTGCGCGACTTTTGGAAGATGTGGCGGCAGTGTCGCCTGCTTTGCGCGTCCGCTTTGCCACTTCGCACCCCAAGGATATGACCGACGAGGTGTTGCACGTGATGGCAACTTGCCACAACATCTGCAAGAGTATTCATCTGCCCGCACAGTCGGGCAGCACACGCATTCTCGAACTGATGCGCCGCCGCTATACCCGCGAGTGGTATCTGAGCCGCATAGAAGCCATTCGTCGCATTCTGCCAAGTTGCGCCATTTCCACCGATCTCATCGCCGGATTTTGTACCGAAACGGAGGACGACCATCGCGAAAGCCTGTCACTCATGCAGCAGGCGTTATTCGACTATGCCTTCATGTTCAAGTATTCCGTCCGCCCCAACACACCCGCAGCCCGCAAAATGAAAGACGATGTGCCGGAAGAAGTCAAGTCGCGCCGCTTGCAGGAAATTATTGATTTGCAGGGACTGTTATCCGCGCAAAGCAAGCAACGCTTCATCGGACACACCGTAGAAGTGCTGGCAGAAAACATATCCAAAAAATCGCCAGATCAACTGTCCGGTCGCAGTTCGCAGAACATGGTGGTAGTATTCCCGAAAAAACATTATGCTCCCGGCGATTATGTACAGGTTCATATCATAGAGTGCACCCCGGCTACGCTGCTGGGCGAAGCATTGTGATTTGTATGCTATGCCCGAAATATGAAAGCAGCGGGAATGTCTGCACAACAATTTTGCTTTTTTACCGGACTACCGAAGAAGAAATTAATCGGTTATAAAATCTGTTGAAACAATCCTCCAGCACATGCAGAAAGTGAAAAAATGGAAAATGTCGATTAAATCCAAACGAATGTCGATTTTGTACAATTATTTTTGTTTTTTTATCCGTTACTTTGTGCTGTTAAAAATAAGCGAATATT
>JAITTD010000079.1 GCA_031287245.1 Bacteroidales bacterium | reverse complement strand
GTTCAAGCAAATACTTGATAATCGCTTTGTTTTTCTTACATGAATCACTTGTCGGGCGGTGTCCAGCAATATCGCCCTGCTCGGAAAAATTACGGACAGGGTCGGCTCCGCAAAATGGTTGATAAGCACATTCGGCACAAATAGGCAAACATTCGGTACAGGAATTTGCAATTACATTATGCAGAAAATCGCCGTTAAACATTTCCTGATACGAATTTACATTTACATTTCCCATTTTGAAATAATGATTATTGGTAACTGCCATCATTCGCGCTTCATCGGATACATAAACATTACCGTTGTAATCGTAAATTACACCGCTAATTCCAACGCCTGCGGGCGATTGTAAATCAACAAAACCAGTAGCAAACGGCGTTAAAATTCTCGTCAAAAGTAATTCTGCAAATCCTTCAACAATGAAAATACCTTGCAAATTCAACTCAATAATATAATCCAAAGCCTCTTTGTAATTTTCAATAAAATCGGAAATTGGATAGGCAATTTTGTGTTTATCGCGTTTAGCAAAACCATAAGGATTAAGTGAGCGCAGAAAAATAGAATTGAAACCCAAACGAACATATTCATCCACAATTTCTTTGAAATGTCCTAAACTATAACAAGTTGTAGTCATAAGAGCCGAAACGCTGTCTTCGCCCAGATACTCTCTTGTTTGTTTTAATTTTTCCTCAAAACATTCGTGTGTTTGTTTTGTTTCCTGCAATGGACGGTTGATATTATGTAAATCTCTATAACCGTCTAACGAAGTAGAAATGTAACACTTATGTTTTTGTAGATATTTGAGAATTTCTGGCGTAATCAAACTCAAATTGGTGCAAATCACAAATTCCAAATGTTTTTTCTTGAAAAGATTTTGCCACTCAGCCTCTTCCATAATGTATTGCACCATTCCAAAATTTGTCAATGGCTCGCCCCCTTGAAATTCAATCTTTAGCACATGCGAAGGACTTTCAAAAATCGTTTTCACAACTTTTTTCGCAGTTTCTTTCGACATATCAAAACCTTTGTCCGATAAATCTTTCTTTGATACTTGACAATAGATACAATCGGAATTGCAACGCAACGACGGCACAACCATGTGTAAACTTGTAAAGTCGTTCAAAATACTTTTCTTTGTACGGAATTTTGTTGCAAGCATATTCACAACCGCATCTAAATTTGTGTCAGTCAGCAATTGCTTTGATTTCAGATTCAAAAAGGTATCACTTGTTTTATCCAAACTTTGCGACACAAAATTTTCAAAATCGTTTTTGCTCAAAAATTCAAATTCGCCCACATCGTTTGTGAGAAAATATTCGGAATCGTTGAATCGCTCAAAGCGAAATGGTAGTATTTGATAAGTTTCTGCCATACGATTAACTGATTGGGGCAAATGCCTGTTGAACGATAAGATTACGAATGTGTCCGAATTTTTGTTCGGTGTCGTAGCGTACTTGTTGGTCAATGAGTTCATTTTCAAACTCTTTTACCAACAATTCAAGACTTACAGATTGTTCGGATTTTACCGAAAATGCAACTTGAATTACATTATCCGCTTTGTTTTGCGACACAAAGCACTTGTCCGTAAATTTGTGGATTGCAGAAGTGATTACTTCTTGCTTGTAGATATTCAAATCTACGTTAACTGTGAGTTTGTTTTGAAATTTTTCTGTCATATTTTTTGAGTTTTGAAATTTTCAACCCTTAAACTTAATAAAAGAGCGAAAACTGCTCGCTAAATGCTTATTTGTCTCTGTGGTTCTACCAAAACCGTTCACTCAAATAAGCGCAAACAGTTCCCGCCCGAAGACAGGAACCTTTGCACTTTAAACTCGAGTGATTTTGAAATTTTGGTAGATTTCAGAGACGAGAATAAAGGCTAAAAGCCCGTTTATTAATATTTTATGTTACTATTATTCTATTTCTTATAACTATTTTAATTGTCTAATTAATTTTGCAAAGATACTTCTTTTATTTCAAATTTAAATATAATATGATTTTTTTCAAATTTGGTATGCCCTAACATTTTGCCGATTGCATAAATATCTGTGCCATTGGTTAATTGCAGCGTAGCGAAAGTATGTTGGAAACAATGGAATGTAATGCCTGTGGCTTTTATCCATCTTTCCAACGGCTTGGAAATCCACGAGGGGTCGGGCAACTGTTGGCTAATGCCCAAGTTGCTACGCTCGGCAAAACTCGAACAAGTTCGGTTTTGCTCTCGCTTAAACAAGTTAGCATAAATATCACGAAATATTTATCAATAAAAAAGGTGTAACTTATTAGGTTACACCTTTTTATCTATTTTTAATTACTGCTTGTTTTGGGGCTTTATTTCACTTCCTCAAAATCGACGTCGGTAACCTCATCGTTGCCACTTTTTCCGGTGCTTTGACCTGCATTAAACGGTTCTTGCGGCGGCGGTGTTCCGGCTTGTGCTCCAGCTTTGTACATTTCTTCGGATGCTGCCTGAAATACGCTGTTCAACTCTTCCATAGCCGCGTCAACAGCAGGGATATCCTGTACCTTGACAGCTTCTTTCAGTTTGTTGAGAGCGGTTTCAATCGGTTCCTTCTTGTCGGCAGGCAGTTTATCGCCAAACTCTTTCAGGTTCTTTTCCGTTTGGAAAATCAGGCTGTCGGCTTTGTTGATCTTGTTCACCTTGTCGATGGCTGCCTTGTCGGCTTCGGCGTTGGCTTCGGCTTCGGCTTTCATCTTCTGGATTTCCTGATCGGTCAGTCCCGACGATGCTTCGATGCGGATGCTCTGCTGTTTGCCTGTCCCTTTGTCGCGTGCAGATACGTTCAGGATGCCGTTGGCGTCAATATCAAATGCTACTTCGATTTGCGGAACGCCGCGCGGTGCCGGCGGAATACCGTCCAAGTGGAACCGTCCGATGGTTTTGTTGCCGCTTGCCATAGGACGTTCGCCCTGCAATATGTGGATTTCAACGGATGGTTGGTTGTCGGAAGCCGTGGAAAAGGTTTCGGTCTTCTTAATCGGAATGGTTGAGTTGGATTCTATCAATTTGGTCATCACGCCGCCGAGGGTTTCGATACCCAATGACAGCGGGGTAACGTCGAGCAACAATACGTCTTTGATTTCTCCGGTCAGCACGCCGCCTTGTATGGCTGCGCCCACTGCCACCACTTCGTCGGGATTAACACCTTTGGAAGGCACTTTTCCGAAAAATTTCTCTACCAAATTCTGGATGGCAGGAATACGTGTCGAACCGCCCACGAGGATGATTTCATTGATTTCACTCACTGAAAGTCCCGCGTCCGACAAGGCTTTTTTGCAAGGTTCCAGTGTGGATTGAATCAATTTGTCTGCCAGTTGTTCAAATTGTGCGCGGGTGAGGGTTTTTACCAAATGTTTGGGAATACCGTCCACCGGCATGATGTATGGCAGGTTGATTTCGGTTTGCGAACTGTTCGACAACTCTATCTTTGCCTTTTCTGCGGCTTCTTTCAAGCGTTGCAGTGCCATCGGATCTTTGCGCAGGTCAAGCCCTTCGTCTTTTTTAAATTCTTCTGCCAGCCAATTGATAATCACTTGGTCGAAGTCGTCGCCACCGAGGTGGGTATCGCCATTGGTGGATTTCACTTCAAACACGCCATCGCCTAATTCGAGAATGGATATATCGAATGTACCGCCGCCAAGGTCGAAGACTGCTATCTTCATATCCCTGTTTTTCTTGTCCATACCATAAGCCAAAGCTGCTGCTGTCGGCTCATTGATGATACGTTTAACGGTAAGACCGGCTATTTCTCCGGCTTCTTTAGTCGCTTGGCGCTGTGAGTCGCTGAAATAGGCGGGAACGGTGATAACGGCTTCTGTCACTTCCTGCCCCAGATAATCTTCTGCCGTTTTCTTCATTTTTTGAAGAACGATGGCAGAAATTTCCTGCGGAGTATAGGGACGGTCGTCTATTTTTACACGAGGTGTATTATTGTCACCTTTGATGACAGAATATGACACATTGGCTGTTTCTTTTGTCACCTGATCGTAGGTTTCGCCCATGAATCTTTTGATAGAATACACGGTATTCCGCGGATTGGTGATTGCCTGACGTTTGGCGGGATCTCCCACCTTGCGTTCGCCGTTCTCCACAAAAGCGACAATGGATGGTGTCGTTCTGCGCCCTTCGTTATTGGGGATTACTATTGGCTCACTGCCTTCCATGACTGCAACACATGAATTTGTGGTGCCTAAGTCAATTCCTATTATTTTGCCCATTGATATGTTTTTTTAAGTTTAAAAAATCTATTTTACCAATCTTGTATTCAAGGATTGTGCCATTTAGATTTTTGCACTTAAAATGCGACATATTGTCAGACTTTGGTCGAAAAACTGACAATTGACAGTTGATAATTGACAATGAAGCACAACCGAATCACGATTGAATCACCACCGAAATCCCCCGAATCAACTAAAACGTTACTTCAACTGCTTGAGGTCCTCTTGTGCCGTTCGTAATTTCAAACTCAACTTCCTGTCCCTGATCCAGGGTTTTGAAGCCTTCCTTTACGATGCCCGAATAATGAACAAAGACATCTTTTCCTTCTTCTGTTTGTATGAACCCAAATCCTTTGCCGGGATCAAACCATTTGACTTTACCTTTCATGTTTGTAAAAAAATATTGATAAATAAAAATACAAAAATAACATTTCTTTTTGGGAAATCCTCAAAAATTCAACAAAAAAGAAAAAAAGAAGAAAAAATGAGTTATCTGGGGGTTTCTGTGATGATTTTTGCACAACAAAATTTCAACAGCACCTTACAACTGTTAAGACTTTTTCGCAAAAGTATCCTCACGCTACAGGTTGTTTCGTTATTTATAGCGGAACTTGATGCGTCCTTTTGTCAGGTCGTAAGGCGACATTTCAAGTTTCACCTTGTCCCCCGGCAGAATTTTGATGTAGTTCATCCGCATCTTGCCTGAAATGTGTGCGGTAACGATATGACCATTCTCCAATTCAACACGAAACATTGCGTTGGACAAGGCTTCCAGTATCGTACCATCCTGTTCTATAAAAAGTTGCTTCACTTATGATGCTAAATTAGGTTTCAATTTTTCGTCAATAAAGGCAAAGGTGGACAATACATCTGCTTTTTGTTCGCCTATGGCAACTGTCAGTTCAAAATGTGCTGACGGTTGATTGTCTTTGGTGCGGATTGTCCATCCGTCTTTTTCCTCTATTACATCCTTCCTGCCCAGGTTAATCATCGGCTCGATGCAAATCACCATGTTTTTACGCAGGCGTGCACCGGATCCTCTGCGACCATAATTAGGCACTTCGGGTTTTTCGTGCATATCGGTGCCGATACCATGACCGACCAACTCGCGAACCACTGAAAATTTGTTGCGTTCGGCATGTTCCTGTACAGCCCATGCTATATCGCCGATCCTGTTTCTTGCTATTGCCGCTTCGATGCCTTTGAACAGACATTCTTTGGTAACCCGCAGCAATTTTTGGGTTGATTCGCTTACTTCGCCCACCGAAAAGGTGTAAGCGCTGTCGCCGTAATAACGGTTCCAAAGAACGCCGCAGTCAACCGACACTATGTCACCTTCTTTGAGAACGGTGTTGCGGCTGGGTATGCCGTGCACTACCTGTCCGTTGACCGAGGTGCACAAGGTGCTGGGAAAGCCGTTATACCCTTTGAATCCCGGCTTGGCGCCATTGTCGCGGATATATTCTTCTGCGCGTTTGTCCAAGTCAAAGGTAGTGACACCGGGGCAAACCAAACTTCCTACTTCTGCCAGTGTTTTTGATACCAACAAAGCGCTTGCTCTGAGCCACTCTATCTCCTGGTCGGTTTTTTCAAGCATTGATGAGTTTTAATTTCCGGTACGTCCTTTTATACGTCCGCTTTTCATCAAGCCGTCATAATGGCGCATCAACAAATGGCTTTCGATTTGTTGCAGGGTATCCAACACAACACCCACCATAATCAGCAGGGTTGTGCCGCCAAAGAACTGTGAAAATTGATCACCTATTTTCAGCAAGCGGGCAAAAGTGGGCAATATCGCCACAAAAGCCAGGAAAAGCGAGCCGGGTAAAGTGATTCTTGACATGATAGAGTCCAAATACTCCACCGTTTTCTTACCCGGTTTCACGCCCGGAATAAACCCGCCGTTGCGCTTCATATCTTCTGCCATTTGGGTGGGGTTGATCGTAACGGCTGTGTAGAAATAGGTGAAAATAATAATCAGAAATGCGAACACAAGGTTATACCAAAAACTCAAGTGATCGGTCATGGCTATCAGGAAACTGCCCAATGAATCGCCGGAAGTGGAAAATCCTGCCAACGTCACCGGTATGAACATCAACGCTTGTGCAAAGATGATCGGCATAACGCCGGCTGCATTCACTTTCAGAGGGATATACTGACGTACACCGCCGTATTGCTTGTTGCCTACTATTCGTTTTGCGTACTGAACGGGTATTTTGCGTGTTCCCTGTACCAAGAGGATGGAAACGGCAATCACTACAAGCCAGATGACGATTTCAACCAGCAGGACAACCAATCCGCCGCCTGAACTTTCCAAACGCCATGTCAACTCCTGTACGAGCGATTGCGGAAGTCTTGCGATGATACCCACCATGATAATCAATGAGATACCGTTACCTATACCTTTGTCGGTAATACGTTCGCCGAGCCACATCACAAACATCGTTCCACTGGTGAGGATGACGGTATGCAGCACCTTGTCCCATAAATCATAACTTGTTCCGAGCAAAAATGCTTTTTCCGGAATTTGGTTTTGCAGGTTGAGCAGGTAAGTGGGCGCTTGCAGAATCAAAATCACAATCGTCAGATAACGGGTAATTTGATTGATTTTGCGGCGACCGCTTTCTCCTTCGCGCTGCATTTTTTGAAAATACGGAATGGCAATTCCCAACAACTGCACCACGATAGATGCAGAAATATAGGGCATGATTCCCAGCGCCACGATAGAGGCATTGGAAAACGCGCCACCCGAGAACATATCCAGCAAACCCATCAGACCGCCTGCGGTTTGCTTATGCATTTCCTCCAGCATGGTAGGGTCGATACCCGGCAAAGTAACGAACGAACAAAGTCTGTAAACCACTAATATTCCGAGTGTAAACAGGATCCTTGAACGAAGTTCTTCAATTTTCCAGATATTCTTTAATGTTTGAATAAAGGATTTCATTGATTTTCAGTTTTCAATTTTCAAGTGTTACGGCTGTCCCTTCCAATGCTTCGATGGCAGATTTAGCCGAAGTTGAAAATGCGTGTGCTTTAACTTCTAATTTCTTGGTCAAGGTTCCGCTACCTAAGATTTTTACCAAACTGTTTTTTGGCGCTAAACCTGCTTCTATCAAGGTTTTCACATCAATAGAGGTGCTGCCGTTCTTTTCTGCAAAGGCTTCCAGCACGTCCAGATTGATTGCTTTGTATTCCTTGCGGAACGGATTTTTGAAACCAAATTTCGGCAAACGACGTTGCAAAGGCATTTGACCTCCTTCGAAACCTACTTTTCGCGAATATCCCGAAATCGCTTTCTGCCCTTTGTGTCCTTTGGTGGAAGTGCCGCCTTTTCCGCTGCCCTGTCCACGCCCGAACCTTTTGCCTTCTGAATGTACCGAGCCTTTTGCCGGTGTAAGATTACTTAAATTCATTATTAACCAATTCTGTTTTTAAAAAGATTACTTTTCGACACTTACCAGATGATTCACTTTTGCAACCATACCCAGAATCTGTGGGGTATCTTCATGTACAACGGTTGAACTGATTTTGCCAAGACCTAACGCTTTGGCTGTTGCCACTTGGCGTTTGCTTGCGTGAATCAGACTTTTATTCAATGTGATATTTATTTTCGCCATTTTATGATGATTTAACCGTTAAACACTTGTTCTATTGAAATACCGCGCTGTTGAGCGATAGTCCGTGCGTCGCGCAACTGTGTCAAAGCCTCAAATGTGGCTTTCACCAAGTTGTGCGGGTTCGATGAGCCTTTTGACTTAGCGAGCACGTCGTGCACTCCTACGGTTTCGAGCACTGCACGCATAGCGCCTCCTGCCTTCACACCTGTACCGGGTGATGCGGGACGCATGAATACTGTTGCTCCTCCGTAGTGAGCAATTTGCTCGTGAGGCAACGTCTTGTTGTAGATGGGTACCTTGATAAGATTTTTCTTGGCATCTTCCACTCCTTTGGCGATGGCTGAGGTCACTTCATTGGATTTTCCCAATCCATAACCTACAATGCCATTTTCATTGCCTACCACTACGATAGCGGAAAAACTGAATGTACGCCCGCCTTTGGTAACCTTGGTAACACGCTGGATGCTCACCAAACGGTCTTTTAATTCCAAATCGGCTGTTTTTACTTTACGAATACTTGTTGACATGATATTTTAAAATTTTAATCCGCCTTCCCGTGCTGCGTCGGCTAATGATTTGACTCTTCCGTGATACAGGTAGCCGTTGCGGTCGAACACCACATTGGTGACGCCCTTAGCGATGGAACGTTCCGCTACTAATTTGCCGACTAATTTTGCCTGTTCGGTTTTGTTTCCTTTTTGTCCTGCAACTTCCTTACAGCGCGATGAAGCGCTCAGCAAGGTAACGCCCGAGGCGTCGTCAATGAGTTGCACATAAATCTGATTATTGCTGCGAAAGACCGACATACGGGGCTTTTCAGCTGTTCCGGTAACCACCTTGCGGATTCTCCTCTTGATGCGTTCCCTTCTTTCTATTTTTGTTAATGCCATTTCTTTTTATTATCTTTATACATTAATAAAATTATTTAGCGCTGGCTGATTTGCCTGCTTTGCGGCGAAGCGTTTCACCAACAAACTTGATACCTTTGCCTTTGTAAGGCTCGGGTGCGCGGAGAGAGCGTATCTTAGCCGCTACGTGCCCCAGCAACTGCTTGTCAATGCTTTGCAGTGTGACGATAGGGTTAGAACGCTTTTCGGTTACTGTCGTTACTTTGATTTCCTTGGGCAACGCGATGATAATGTCATGCGAGTAGCCCAAACTCATTTCGAGTAACTGACCTTTGGCTTCGGCTCTGTAACCTACGCCTACCAATTCTTGCTGTATGCTGAATCCTGTTGATACGCCCGTTACCATATTGTTGAGCAGCGAACGGTATAACCCGTGCAGCGCACGATGACGGCGTTGGTCGGTGGGACGGCTTACTAAAAGTTGGTTGTTTTCGACCTTTACGGCGATATCGGCATCTACTTTCTGCTTCAACTCGCCGAGAGGTCCTTTCACCACGACTGTATTGTCGGGTTGTACTGTAATTGTTACCTTATCAGGTAATGCTATGGGTAATTTTCCTATCCTTGACATTTTTCTTTTCCTCCTTAATAAACGTAACAAATTACTTCACCGCCAATGTTTTTCTGACGGGCTTCTTTGTCGGTCATCACTCCCTGTGAGGTAGAGACGACGGCAATTCCCAAACCGTTCAGTACACGGGGAAGTTTGTCGTGGTTAACGTACTTGCGCAAACCCGGACGGCTCACGCGTTGAATGGACTTAATGGCAGGCTGCTTGGTTTCAGGATTGTACTTGAGTGCAATCTTGATATTGCCTTGCGGAAATTGTTCGCCCGCCTCTTCAAATTTGTAATTGAGAATGTAACCCTTCTCGAACAATATCCTGACGATATTCTTCTTGATATTCGATGCCGGACATTCCACCACCCTGTGGCGGGCAAGGATGCCATTACGAATACGGGTCAGCAAATCTGCTATCGGATCAGTCATTTTTACTGGTTTTGATGATTATTTATTTAATTAAAAATCGATATCCAAACAGGTAATAATACCTACTATCTATCTTAAAATTTCGGACGGCAAAGGTACAACCTTTTTTTAAAAAAACAATAATTATCTGTTTTTTTTTATTTTTGTGCCATTATTTTATTCTTTATGGTGTGGAATATCGCTTTTTTTGAAAACAGCAAATTTATCAGGTGGATAGCTGGCGCTGTGGGCTGGTTAGCCGGAGGACCTGCCTTTGGTGTGACAGGATTCATAGCCGGCGCCATTGCCGACAATATCCGTGTCAGCCTGTGGGGCAAAGCCGAATATCTCTTGATGGGTAAGTTTACCGTCAACCTGTTGACCGTATTGGCTGCCGTTATGCAAGCAGACGGGAAGGTGGTGCGCGCTGAACTGAATGAGGCAAAATCGTTTCTGCGACAATATTATTCTGAAAAGGAGCGAAAAATAGCGTTAAAAACCTTGCGGGATGTGCTTGACCGCCATCCACCGCTGCCGGACGCCTGCCTACATTTGACCAAATACCTTACATTTCAGGACAAAACCCAGCTCATCAACTATCTGTTCACACTGGCTGGCTGCGACAAACCGCTGAACGATGCGGAACAACAGGTCATCAATATGATAGCCACCCATCTGGGGATGTACGATAAACGACTGGATATGAGTAGAAACGAAACGCCTCTCAACGCCGCCTACAAAGATTTGGGCATCAGTCAAAAGGCTACGAACGCCGAGATAAAAAAGGCTTATCGTTCGCTGGCAGTGAAATGTCATCCAGACAAGGTGCATTTGGGTGAAAATGAAAAGAATAGAGCCAAGGAACAATTTCAGAGAATCAACAAGGCATACAAATTAATAAAAACAGAACGTAAATTTTCATAAAATGATTACTTTAAGAGCCGTAGAACCGGAAGATTTGACACTCCTTTATATGTGGGAGAACAATCGGAGTGTGTGGAGCGTGAGCAACACCTTGACGCCCTTTTCCAGGGCACAACTGATGGAATATATTGCAGCGGATCCGAGCAATATCTTTGTCAACAGACAGTTGCGTATGATGATTGATGCGCAAGCAGACCAACGGGTGCAAACAATTGGCGCGATTGACCTGTTCGACTTCGATCCCATCCATGCGCGGGCTGGCTTGGGAATTTTGATAGCCTCGGAAACCGACCGGCAACAGGGATTTGCATCCGAAGCCATCCGGCAAATGCTCAACTACAGCAGGGACGTATTGTTCCTGCACCAATTGTACTGCAACATTGCGGCGAGCAACATAGCCAGCATCCGACTGTTTGAAAAGGCGGGCTTTACCGCTTCGGGCGTCAAAAAGGAATGGCTGAAAACGACTGACGGATGGGAGGATGAATGGCTGTTGCAAAAAATTATTGGCTAATTTTGTAAAGGATGCAACAAAATTGATTTTATTACGTCTTATGAGTAAATAATCAACCAAAATGCGACATTTTATCACTTATTGCGTACTGTTCGGCACTGTTCAGGGAATTTTTGCTCAAAATTTTGACATCAAGGGCGTTTTGAAAACGACAAAAGACAAAGAACCGGTGGAATATGCCAATATCCTGCTGCAAACAGCCGATTCTGCCTTTGTAAACGGCGCTACTTCAGGTTTGGAAGGGCGTTTTACACTTACCAAAGTGGCACCCGGCAATTACAGATTGGTGATATCCTGCGTAGGCTATGTGACTCGTCGCATTGAACTGGAAGGAATGTCCGGAAATATTGACTTAGGCGAGATTTTGATAGGCGAAGAGTCCTTGCTGTTAAGCGGTGTGACCATCCAAGCGGCTGCCATGACCAACACCATTGATAAAAAACTGGTTTACCCATCCGAACGGCAGGTGATGGCTTCTACCAATGGTATCAATCTGTTGCAACAACTGATGTTGCCCGGATTGCAGGTCAATGCGATGTTCAACGAGGTGTCGCTTCCCGGTGGCGGCGAACTGCAATTCCGCATCAACGGGGTGAAAGTGGAACGGGAAGATGTGCTTGCTTTGCAGCCTTCCATGATTATCCGCGTTGAATATCACGACAATCCGGGGTTGCGGTACGGTAGCGCCGAGGTGGTGCTTGACTATATTGTTCGCCGTCCCGAAAGCGGCGGAAACATTGGTGTGGAACTGAATGATGGACTTACGACGCTCGGATGGGGCAGCAACAGACTGAATGCAAGAATCAACCATAAAAGATCGGAGTTTTCGCTCAATTACAGCATCGACCATCGAAAGTTTGTTGATATGTGGCGCAACAATATGGAAACATTCCATCTTCCCGACGGTTCCACCCTGCAACGGAAAGAAGTCGGCGACCCCGGCAAAGTAAAGGAACTTTGGCAACACTTTAACAGCGCCTACAATTATCAGGATTCTACTCGAATGTTCAATGCCACGTTCCGCGGTTTTGCCGACAATCAGCCCCACTACGACTACATCGGTCATATTTACAATATGGCAGACAACAACGATAAACTGCAAATGTTTGACGCTCAGGAACTAATCATTTTCCGTCCCGCTCTTGACCTCTATTATCAGCAAAACATGAAAAAAGACCAGACTTTGGTGCTGAACATAGTAGGAACGTACAACTACACGGACAATACACGCCTTTATCAGGAAAGCCGCAATAACATCATGCTGACCGACGTGAACAACGCCACGACCGGCAAAAAATATTCGCTGATAGGCGAAGGCATCTACGAAAAGAAAATTGGCGACAACCGCTTGAGCGCAGGCTTGCGACACACGCAATCCTATTCGGACAATATTTACCGTGACGTAAACCACTACACCACCAGGATTGGGCAGGGAGAAACTTTTCTGTACACTGATTTTAAAGGCAAAATGAAAAGTTTGACTTACACGGTCGGGGCGGGCGTTACACGTTCCTATTTTGAACAGGAAGACGGGAGCGACGGTTATGTCTATTACACCTTCAAACCGCGTATATTACTGCATTACAGCCTTCCAGCCAATTCATCCATCCGACTGCGGGCAGAAATCAACAACGAGCCCCCTTCCTTGTCCGGTCTGAGCGCCGTTGAGCAATCCATCGATTCGTTGCAGATACAGCGGGGAAATCCCAATTTGAAACCTTATCTGCACTATCGCTCCGAATTGACTTACGAAATACAAAAAGGCATTTTTTATGGTAACTTTGTGGGAGGCTACCAATATCAGCCCAAGGCTATCATGGATGAGAAATATTGGGAAGGCGACAGGATTGTGCAGACATGGAACAATCAAAAAAACTGGCAGCGTGTGAGAAGTCAATTGGCGCTGCGCGTGGGTCCGGTGAAAGAGATTGTCCAGTTTTCCGTCACCGGCGGAGTCAATCATTATATCAGCAATGGAAACAGTTATCAACACCGTTATACCAATTGGTACACCCAAATGGAACTGTCTGCCACCTACAAAAATTTCACGGCAAACTTTAACTGGCATACCAGTTATGACTGGTTTTACGGCGAAACCTTGCGGGGAAGCGAAAACCTTCATTCCATTTCTGTAGGCTACAAACTCAAAGACATGAGTTTTAAGTTGGGGATGCTGAACCCGTTTGTGGACAATTACATACTGCGAAACGAGGAAAATCGCTCGCAATACGCCTCCTTTTACAAAACAATCTATATCAACCAAATTTCACGTCTGCTCATCATCGGCTACACGTACAATTTTTCATTCGGACGAAAATTCAAAGCCGACGAAAAACGGGTAAACAATGCCGATAATGACTCCGGCATCATGACGAGCGGAAAATAATGATACATATAATATGTATAGAAAAACAACCTGCGAACATGTCGCAGGTCATCAACAGATAACCGCGTTGATGCCGCGTTTATGCTGTCTTGATGGTTGTTTCTTCGGTTTTTGGGGCTTTTTCGGCAGCGCCATCCATGGAACAAGTGCCTGTAAACTTGCAACCCGGCTCAATGGATAATTTGTTGGTAACGATATCGCCTTTTATATTGGCTGTGCTTTTCAGCGCCAACAATTCCGACACTTTGATTTTGCCATCCACTTTTCCGAAAATATCCGAATTTTTACAATTGATGGTTCCTTCCATTACTCCGGTTTGCCCGATGACGACCTTTCCTTTCACATAAAGACCACCTTTCAGCAAACCATCCAAGCGAATATCGCCGTTGGAATTGATATCGCCTACTATTTCAGTACCATTTGTAATGGTATTGTGCGAATTTGTCTGTTCTTCTACGTATTTTGCCATGACTTTTTATAAACGGTTTCAGACCACAAAATTAATAAAAAATCACATCCATGATATTTTATCTGCAAAAATTTCAAAAAAAAATATACTTTTACAGCCTCAAATCTTTAAGTTATTCATTAAGAAATGCTCGAATGAAGATACTTCATCGCTTCATGCTCAAACAGTTCATCGGTCCTTTTGTGCTGATTTTTTTCCTTGGGGTTTTTGTGCTCTTGATGCAGTTTTTATGGAAATACATTGATGAACTGGTGGGAAAAGGTCTTGACTTGGCGATTGTCGCAGAACTTTTGTTGTATTCTACCGCCAATTTAACCAGTATGGCGTTCCCGTTGGCTATACTGCTTGCGTCTATTTTTACATTGAGTAATTTGGGCGAGAACTATGAACTGATTGCATTCAAAGCGGCTGGCATATCTCTGCAGCGCATCGTTTTCCCGTTGATTGTCTTCTCTGTGCTGGTGGCTGGTACGGCTTTCCTGTTTGCCAACAATGTGACGCCAGTAGCCAACCTTAAAATGCGAACTTTGCTGGACGGTATCCGGAATCAGCGACCGGAACTGCAACTTCGCGAAGGCGTGTTTTCAAATATGGTGGACGGTTACAGCCTCCGAATAGGGCGCAAGAATTACAAAACCAACACATTGTACGATGTGCGGATTTATGACCACACAGCAAAAATAGGGAATGTGAACGTGATTGTAGCCGATTCGGGCACGATGGTGGTGACCGCAGACAAACGTTTTCTCGAAATCACGCTTTTCAACGGACATCGCTACAACGAAGAGGTGGACAACAAAACCCTTGACCGACCTAACCATCCGTTCAGTCATCAATCTTTTGTCAAGGAGATTTTCAGAATGGAGTTGCCTTCACCCGACTTTGAGAGGTCGGACGAGCAGATTTTCAAAAAAAGTTATGCTATGATGAATTTGGAGCAATTGGATTATGTGCTTGATTCTCTGGCAACTATCACAAAAACGGAACAGCACCAGATGCAAATGATTGTCAAGCCTGCATTTCAACCGAGGGCTTTGCCGACGGGGGTTCCTATAGACACCTCTCTTCGGGCTAAAATACCTGACCATTTTCTACCCGCTTTTCAAGATAAACCCAAAGCACGCAGATTGTCGAACGTTCAACAAGCGATTGCAGAAACTCGCAACCACAAAGACCAGTTTGCCGGATTGGTATTCGAACGGGAAGCCATCAGTCGTCAAATGTGGCGGTACGACATAGAATGGCATCGCAAATTTTCGATCACCATTTCCTGTATTGTGCTTTTTTTCATTGGCGCTCCATTGGGCGCTATCATCCGCAAAGGAGGCCTCGGTACCCCTATTATTATCGCAGTGCTTTTTTTCATCCTCTATTATGTCATTTCTATGATTGGCGAAAAATCGGTAAAAAGTGGCTCTATGAATTCAATGATGGGGATGTGGCTTTCTACGGCTATTGTTATGCCTGTCAGCATTTTCCTCACCTATATGGCAACCCGCGATTCGGTGATTTTCAATTCGGAATTGTACATTAACTTCTTAAACAAAGGATTAGGCTACGTATTTGCTACCCGACACGCCCTGCGAATGCCATCGCAAACACCGGTGCCTGCTGATGAACTGATGCCGGAACGTATGATTAATTTGCTGGAAGACCTTTCGCATCATTGCAGAATTTATGCGAACACAATGCTTGACAAGAAATTAACCATCGGTAAAATCTGGTATAAACAAAAAGATGAGGAGTTGGTAAGAATCGGCGAGATGTATGACCATGTCAGAGCGGTTCTTCAAAAAACAGACATTGAGATGCTCAGGGAATCGATCGCTGAATATCCCGCTGTGGCGCTGTACAACCCCAAGATACGAATATC
>JAITTD010000035.1 GCA_031287245.1 Bacteroidales bacterium | reverse complement strand
ACAGGATACAGGAATCCCCCAAAACCTCGTAGAGGTTTCACAATAATCGAGGCTTTTATTTATTGAAGACTACTTAATAAAACCTGTGAAACTTTCGTAGAAAATTCCGTTCCACAAGGCGTTGCCTTGTGCTATTGATTTTGCTCTTTCAGAGCAATATTTACGTGGGATAAAAAAACGCCCAGTGTTTTTGGAAGAGATGTCGGAATATTGTGTATCAGATGATTACGTGTTCAGATCCAAAACCGAACACTCTGTCCGATATCGAACACTTCTATTTTCTTCATTCTTTTAGTATTCAACTACTTGTATTTTTGGCATAGGCTTTGCTTGCCTCTGTTCGATAAATAAAACAAGATGGACAGAGCCATATCGAAAGCGGAAAAAAGGAAAGCATTGCATTTGCAAATCATGAAGGCAGGCATTGGCGTGGCTGTGGTGATAGCGGCTGTTATGCTGATTATATCACTGCTGCAACCCGGCGTCAATCGAAAAGACCTGCGTTTTTCCGTTGTGGACAAGGGTACCATTGAAGTGTCGGTCAATGCGGCAGGGAAAGTCGTTCCGGCTTTTGAGGAAATCATCAACTCGCCGATTCATTCCCGCATTGTGGAAATATACAAGAAAGGCGGCGATGCTGTTGAGGTGGGAACTGCTATCCTGCGCCTGGATTTGCAAACGGCTGAAACCGAATACAACAAACTGCTTGACGAAGGACAGGTGCGGCGGCTTCAACTCGAACAGTTGCGGGTAAAAAATCACAGCAAACTTTCCGAAATGGAAATGAAACTGAAAATTTCGCGTTTGGAACTCAACCGCAAGGAAGTGGAACTTCGCAACGAGCGCTATCTCGACAGTCTGGGCGCCGGAACGACCGACAAGGTACGGCAGGTGGAACTGAGTTACTATGTCGGGCAACTTCAACTGAGCGAGGACGAACAGAAATACCAAAACGAACAAGCCCTTTCCGACGCCGATTTGAAAGTCAAGGAGTTGGAACTGAACATTTTTTACAAAGGTTTGGCTGAATCCAAACGTACTTTGGATGATGCTCAAATTCGCTCGCCCCGCAAAGCCATTCTGACGTATGTGAACAACGAAGTGGGCGCACAAATAGGGCAGGGGAGCCGCGTTGCCATCGTTTCCGACCTGTCGCATTTCAAGGTGGAGGGGGAAATAGCAGATACTTATGGCGACCGCATCGCAGTCGGCAGTCGGGCGGTGGTCAAAATCGGCAACGACAAACTCAACGGAACAGTGAGCGATGTAACGCCTTTGTCCAAAAACGGCGTGATTTCCTTTTCCGTTCAGTTGGAAGAGGACAACCACCCGCGCCTTCGGTCGGGATTGAAAACGGACGTTTACGTGATGAACGCCATCAAAGAAGACGTGTTGCGCCTCGCCAACGCCGCCTATTACATGGGAAAAGGCGAGTACAAATTATTTGTAGTGAACGGCGACCAATTGCTGAAACGCAAAGCGATGCTGGGCGACAGCAATTTCGAGTACGTGGAAGTCATCAGCGGTCTGCAAGCGGGCGACGAAGTAATCGTTTCGGATATGGCAGACTATCTGGACAGGGAAAAATTGACAATTGACAATTAAATTGACAATTGACAATTGACAGTTGACAATGAAAAATTGACAGTTGATAATTGACAGTTGACAAGGAAAAATTGACAGTTGACAATTGACAATTGACAATGAAAGGGGAAAATGATAATGATTGACAATGGCATTAATAATTGATAATTAATAATTAATAATTAAAACAGTATGATTAAGTTAGCGAATTTAGAAAAAATCTATCGAACGAAAGAGATTGAAACGGTAGCGTTGGAAAATGTAAATCTGGAAGTGCAAAAAGGTGAGTTTCTTTCCATTATGGGACCTTCCGGCTGTGGTAAATCCACTCTGTTGAACATCATCGGTTTGCTGGACGCTCCGTCGAGCGGTCTGGTTGAAATAGACGGCGTCAAAACCGTGGATATGAATGACAAGCAGCAGGCGGCGTTTCGCAACAGGCAGTTGGGCTTTGTGTTTCAGAGTTTCCATTTGATTAACTCGCTCAATGTGTTGGACAATGTGGAAATGCCACTGCTTTATCGCAAAGTGTCCGCTTCCGAACGGCGCAAGTTGGCAAAGGCGATGCTCGAAAAAGTAGGACTCAGCCACCGGATGCGGCATTTCCCCACGCAACTTTCCGGCGGACAGTGCCAGCGCGTAGCCATCGCCCGCGCCATTGTCGGCAACCCCAACATCATCCTCGCCGACGAGCCGACCGGTAACTTGGACAGCAAAATGGGCGCCGAAGTGATGGACATTCTGCACCAACTGAACAAGGAAGACGGGCGTACCATCGTGATGGTGACGCACAACGAACAGCAAGCGAAGCAAACAAACAGAACCATTCGTTTTTTTGACGGGCGACAAATTTCATAAATAATCCATATCCAATAAAAATGATACAATATTTCAAACAAGCGTGGACACTGATACGACAGGAAAAACTGTTCAGTTCCATTTACATTATCGGTACCGGTTTGTCGGTGACCATCGTGATGATAGTGTCGATTGTCTTTTACCTCAAAATAGCCAATATCTATCCCGAAACCCACCGCGACCGGATGCTGACTGTCAGTATGGCAACAGAAAAATCCACCAAAGGAGGATACAATTCCTCTGCTATGATGTCATCCCACGTGGTAGAAACCTGTTTCAAATCGTTGAAAAGCGCCGAAGCGGTCACAGCCGAACTCCTCACGATGGTGATGGAAGAAGGGAATTTTGTGCAGCCCGAGGGAAGTAAAGAGCAGTTGCCGGTGGCAGTAAGACACATCGATACGCAGTTTTGGACGGTATTCCCGTTTCGTTTTGTGGAGGGGAAAGCCTTTACGGAAGCCGATTTTCAATCCGGTATTCCCACGGTTGTGATGGCTGAGTCGTTAGCCAAGCGGCTGTTCGGTAGTGCCACCGAAGCCATCGGCAAACAGTTGAGCATCAATTTTCGCCAATTCAGGGTGTGCGGCGTAGTGAAAGACGCTCCGTACGTTACCAGAAAGGCGTATGCCCAGTTGTGGGTGCCTTATACTGCCCATTCTGTTTTTGCTTCTTCTCAATATTCCTTTACTCAGTCATTGGGATTTCTAACTGTTTGTATATTGGCGCCTTCCGCTTCGGCTATGGAACAGGTGTATCAAGAAGCGACAGAGAATATACAGCGGTACAACCAAACACTCACAGACTTGGAATTTACCGTAAACGGGCAACCTGACCGCTACTGGCAAATGGTTTTCCGAGGTTTGAGTAGTGGTACTGTGGATTTCTCCGGCTTGCTGTTCTTCTACGGATTTATTTTCTTTATCCTGTTGATGGTGCCTGCCATCAGCCTTTCGGGAATGACCGATTCGCGGATAGAGCGCCGCATATCTGAAATGGGCGTGCGCCGCGCATTTGGAGCGCCGGTACACCGGTTGATGGGACAAATTATTTCGGAGAATTTCCTCTTCACGCTCTTGGGTGGAGCGGTTGGACTGTTGTCCTCTTATCTGTTGATTTTGCTTGGACGGCAATGGATTACCCAATTGGGTGAATTAGTTTCAATGCCGCCACCGGAAGGAATCGAAGTAGTGTTTACTCCTTCCATGCTGCTGAATCTTCCGGTGCTCGCTATTGCCCTCGGCATTTGCTTTCTGCTCAACCTGCTTTCATCTCTGATGCCGGCTTGGCGGTATTCGCGCCGTGAAATCATCCATTCATTAAACTTAAAATAATCAAACGCTATGTTCAAGTCTATTATTAAACAAATCCTGAACCGGAAGCGCAGCAATGCGTGGATTACCGTAGAACTGTTATTGGTCTTTCTATTGGTCTGGTATATGACCGATTATTTCTTTGCGCTCAATTGCAATTACCACCTCCCGAATGCTCGTCATATAGAGCAGACGTGGAAAGTAAATTTAGCAAGATTTCCGCAAAATCATCCTCAATACAGTGCAGAAGCGAATAGCGGCGAAGTGATGGAAGCCAATTTTGCCCGCATCCTGCAAACCATACGGGATTACCCGGGCGTGGAAGCCGTATCGGTTTCAAACAGAAATTCCGCCCCCGAAAGCGGCGCTCTCGAGGAGAATGGTTATTTCAGCCCTGACGATTCAACCAATCATGTATGGGGACAATTGATTCGTATAGATACGAAAGAAGATTTTTTCCGTGTGTTTGGCTATACGACCAATCAGGGGAAAACGCCGGTTTCCATCTCGGATTTCGATTGGACCAATCCAAACGGAGTGGTGGTCGGGCGTTTGGTAGCCGACCGTCTGTTTCCCTCCGGCTCGGCAATTGGAAAAGCGCTCAACGATAATCACACCATCATTGGAATAGTAGATGATATCAAACGTTTTGATTCCGAGCGACCACGCACTGCGTATTATGTTCCGTTTCGCGTAGACTCAACCTCATTGAGGTATTCCGTCATTTCCATACGCAGCAGTTCTGCCCTCACAGATGCTGCTTTTCAGGCAGCGTTCACTGCGGAAATGTCCCAGCGCTTGCAAATAGGTAATTTTTACATGCAAAACATTGTTTCTTACCGTAAACTGGCAAAGACCGGAGTATTCCAAAGTATGATGGCGAACATTTCAAAGCAGTTGAGTTCGCTGATCGTTTTCTTTCTGTTGAACATCCTGCTTTGCGTGATGGGCACCTTCTGGTACCGTATTCAGATGCGCCGCGATGAAATTGGACTTCGCAAGGCGCTGGGTGCAACCGGCAACGGTATCCGCAACCACTTGCTGGCAGAAGGATTGTGTCTGCTGACCATCGCCTTGATTCCGGCTTTGTTGATTGAGTTTCAAATTGTTTATGCCGATTTAAACATCACTTTGGGGCGAGCGGACGATGGCAGGGTGTATCTTCCCGACCGCACAGCCCTTCGTTTCCTGATTACAAACGGTATCACGTGGGTGATGATGGCGACGGTGATTCTTGCAGCCATCTGGTTGCCTGCGCGAAAAGCGGCAGCATTACCGGCGGCGGAGGCGTTGCATTATGAATAAAGCCGCTCTTATCCTTTTTTTCGTATCATTGCCCCTGTCGGCGCAGCAGCCCGATACCGTCCGACTGACGTTAAACGATGCCATCCATTTGGCGCAGAAACAGTCGGTAGATGCCGCCGTTGCCCTCAACGAACTGAAAACGGCGTATTGGGAATACCGCACCTATCGCGCCGACCAGTTGCCGGAAGTGAATTTCACCGGCACCCTGCCATCGTACAACAACAACTATGGCAGATACCAGCAATCGGACGGTTCCTACACCTACATCCAAAACAACTGGCTCGGCTTGAACGGAACAGTTTCGATTGACCAGAACATCGCCCTGACCGGCGGAAAGATTTCGCTGAACTCTTCCCTCGATTTTACCCGTCAATTGGGTGAAGGCGCTTACAACGAATATATGAGTATTCCATTTGGGCTGACCTTCGTACAACCGGTTTTCGGCGTCAACAATCAGAAATGGAAACGGCGCATCGAGCCGGTTCGTTACCGGGAAGCGCAGGCGGCATACGTCGAAAGGACGGAAGAAGTAACGTTGAGCGCCATCGCCCGCTTTTTCAATCTTTTGCACGCAAAGGAAAACCTGAACATCGCGCGGCAAAATCTGCAAAACAGTTATAAACTGTATGAAATTGCCGTTGCCAAACGGGAAATCGGCTACATTTCCGAAAGCGAACTGATGCAGTTGGAATTGTCGGCTTTGCAGGCGAAAGGGATTGTCACCGAGGCGCAGTCGAACCTCAACGCCTGTATGTTTCAACTTCGCTCTTTCCTCTCGCTGAGCGAACAGCAAGCGATTGAGCCGCTTGTGCCCGAATCAGCGCCGTCTGTGCGGCTAAAATACGGCGAGGTATTGGACAAGGCGCAGGAAAACAATTCTTTCGCCAAAGCCATTCTGCGCAGGCAATTGGAAGCCGACTATGCCGTGGCTTCTGCAAAGGGCAATCAACGCAGCATCAATCTGTTTGCATCGGTCGGCTACACGGGCAAAGACCGGACATTAAGCCGCACCTACGAACAACTGAAAGGCAATCAGGTGGTGGAGGTCGGAATGAGTATCCCGCTGGTGGACTGGGGCAAGCGCAAAGGCAAGGTGAAAGTGGCAGAGTCGAATCGCGAAGTCATCCTGTCGAAAACCAAGCAGGAACAGATGACCTTCAATCAGAATATTTTTCTGCTGGTGGAGAATTTCAACAATCAGGCAGGACAATTGGAAATAGCCGAACAAGCCGACCTGATTGCCGAAAAGCGTTACAACACCTCCATCGAGACCTTTGTGATAGGGAAAATCAGTGTCCTTGACCTGAACGATGCCCAAAAATCGAAAGACGAAGCCAAGTTAAAGCACATGATGGAACTGTACAAGTTTTGGAATTACTATTACAACATCCGCAGCGTGGCGCTCTACGATTTCCTGACCAACAACACGCTGGATGCCGAGTTTGAGGAAATAGCCAGACAATAGGTCAATACAAAAATCCGAATTGCCAAAGCGGAATTTTTTTACCAAAACCATATTCAATATTATCGGCGGCAATGTAGGCGTTGCTTTCGCCTTGAATTTGCTTACCCGTTTTGCTTTTTCCGCCTATTTCAAACAACATTTTTTTATCCACCCAAAAATCTCCCGTGTTTGGATATTCAACGGAATGTCGAAACGAAAGTTGATTAAGGAAAAACGTTTCGCGCATATTTCCAATGTCGGTGTTGTTTTCTGCCAAAGTGTAGGCAAGATTGGTATTTTCGAGATAAATTTTGTCGGGTTTTTGCAGTTTGTTGATGCCCGAAATGTCCTTGTGCAAATGATTTGTGAGGCGTGTTTCCTGCAAATAATACAGATACGAAAGCAAGGTATTCCTATGAATATGAATGCGTTTGGCAAGATTGTCGATGTTTGGAATAAAAGGAACGGACTCGGCAACTATTTGTAGCAGTTGCTTTATTTTGGGAATATATGCAGGCTCCACTTTTCGCAACAAAGGCAATTCCACTTCCAGAATCAGATGGACAATTTCTTCCAAACGATAGTGATATTTGGCAATTCCTTCGGTAAAAAACGGATAATAACCGTGTCGCAAATAGTCGCCAAAAAATTGCAAGGGTTTGACTTTTTTCAGAATTTCGTCCGAGATTTCTTTTTGGTGAGTCAAAATATCAGACAATGAAAACGATTGGAAATCGGTTTTTTGCGTAATATTCAAATATTCGCGAAACGAAAGTCCTTGAATATCATACACAATGGCACGGCGACTCAAATCGGCACGCGCATTGAGAATTTCGAGCAATGACGAGCCGGTAAAAACGACTTTCAAATCAGGAAAATCGTCATAAATATTTTTGATAGCCTGCGCCCATTTCGGGTATTTGTGTACTTCGTCAAGAAACAGGAATTTCCCGCCACGCTTCACGAAAATATCAACCGTTTGGAGCAGATTATGCTCGGCAAACCAAAGATTATCAAGCGAAACATATAAACTCGCAGAAGTATTTCCCAAAAACTTCTTCATTCGTTGCAACAAAAGCGTAGTTTTGCCCACACCTCTTGCGCCACGAATACCTATCAGACGGTCATTCCAGTCTATGTCGTCCATTATTTTGCGAATAATGCGAATATCAACTGCCTTTACTTTCAGCAAAGATTTTTCTATCAGAGTATCCATTTTCAGCCTATTTTTTTATACTACAGTATACAAAACATATATTATTTTTTATACTCTACTGTACAAAATAAATCTTTAATTGTACATTAGAGTGCACAAAAGTACGCAATCTTTTTGAATAAAAAAATATTTTTGACAATTGTTTGCACCTAAAAAAGATTTAACCGGAAATTGTGAAACCTCTACGAGGTTTTGGAGGATGCCTGTATCCTATTTTCTATTGATATGTATCCCCTAACGGGGAATTGCCGAATCGCTCAAACGTGATACGTTGCGAGGCATACGTCCATCCCATGGTAAGAATATCGCTTGTCCGTAGGACATTCATATCAATAGAAATAAATCTCAATATAGCCTCAATTCCCCGTTAGGGGATACACAAATTGATACATTTATTTATTGACAACTCCTAAGGGCGCCTTAATTACGAATTAACCTGAAACCCTACGAACAGGAAAAAAGATAAAAACACCGAATTAAGACAAACGAATGTCGATTTTGTACAAGTCTTTTTGTTTTTTTATCCTTTACTTTGCACCGTTAAAATTGATAGGAAAATATTCAGATCGAAGATAGATTGAACTTTATGGAATTTTTTCATACATATTACAGTTATGTTCCCAAAAACCCAATACTTTTGGGTTTGAAACGGGTATATACGTATAGCTCTCTCTCTCTCTCTCTCTCTCTCTCTCTCTCTCTCTGCAAGTATCGTGCCAAACTTTGGCTTTTGCACAAAAAATTACAAAAGCTCTACATTATATATATGTAACCTGCATTTTTTGCAGCAAAACATACACCGGATCAATGGAAGAACGAGCATCGTTCAACCGTTTTCCGGTTTTTTTGTGCCCTGTCCCAATTAACAGGATTTTTTCAAATTGTTTTACTTTTTTTATAAATATAAATGCTAAAAATGAATACACTAAAAAAGTTCGGAATGGACAAACCGCTTTTCTCTGATGTTGTTGGTAGAAAATGGTTACATGCCACGATGATTTTAGCCCTTGTCGGTATCCTGTTTTCCTGCGGGGACAAGGAAAAACCGATTGAACCGCCGCAAGAAGTGCCTGTTGAAGGGATTGCCGTTACGCCTGAGAAAATCTTTCTTGTGGCTGGCAAAACTCAGGAATTGGCTGCCATCGTTAATCCGACTAACTCTGTTTCGCAGAAAGTGAACTATGCGAGCAGCGATTCGACCATTGCTGCTGTCAACTCGGCGGGCGTTGTCACAGCTGTGAAAGCAGGGGCTACCACCATTACGGCAAGTGCTGTAGCCGACAAAACCAAGCAGGCAACGGTGGCTGTGGAAGTAAGTGTCCCGATAGTGGAGGTGATGTTTGTGCAGAAGGACTTGGTGCTCCCAGTCACTCAAACGCAACAGTTGAAAGCCTTAGTTTACCCGACTGAGGCAAGACAGGAAGTGACGTACGAAAGCGCCAATTCGGCGATAGCCACTGTGAATGAAACCGGTTTGGTAACAGCAACAGGCTTGGGAACGGTAGATATTATCGCTACTTCGCTGTTTGATAAAAACCAAAAAGGCATGCTTCATGTTACGGTCACTACTCCGATAGAGGTGACTGTTGCTCCCAACGGCGTATTTTTGGCAAAGGGCGAAACACATACCGTTGCTGCCACGGTGACCAATGCCACAAACGCGGCTGTAAAATGGACTACGAGCAATGCAGCGGTAGCCACCGTTTCTGATGGCGTCATTACGGCGGTGGGTGTCGGCTCTGCGCATATCACTGCCGCGTCGGTAGAAGATGCCACCAAAAAGGATTATGTAGCGGTTTCTGTTGTCAACAACCATATCAGCGCATTGCCCCGCTTTGTGGTCTTCTCGGATACGCATTTCGGAAAAGCAGAGGCGCTGAGGGATGTACCCATATCGCTGCAGACGCTGTTCTCGAAGTTGCCGCAGCCCGAAGCCCTTTTCGTGGTGGGCGACATGACCGACTACGGCACTAAGCCCGAATACGATGCCATGCTCTCCGTTTTCAACAATCCGGACTATATTCCGGCGAACGTACCGATATATTATATGATGGGGAATCACGACCACTATGGCGGTGTCAAAAACTATCGTGAGTTGCTCGGCACGGAAGGCGACCTTTATCCTTTGTATCAGCATATTTATATGAAAGGGCATCATTTTATCACCATCAGTCTGTTAGGCTCTAACAACATAGGCTACCCACAGGCAGCCAAAGCGTTTCTATCTGCTGCTTTGGCGGCGGCAAAGGCTGATGACCCTGCGAAACCTATCTTTGTGTTTATGCACTCGCCGCCCAAAAACACCGTTTACGGCTCGGATAGGTGGGGCTCCGATGAAACAGCGTTTTTTGCAGAGTTGCTCCCCTATCCGCAAGCCATCGTGTTCGCGGGACATTCCCATTATACCGTTGGAAATGAGAAGTCTATTTATCAAAAAGACTACACGGTGGTCAATGTCGGTTGCAACACCACAAACGGAGAAGTCGTACCCGGCGTTTTGGAAAACCTCGGCGAGGGTGTCGTTGTGCAGGTGGAAGCCGGTGGCAACGTGATACTCAGCCGCTGGAACAGCCTCGAAGACCAGCCGTTTCTGCCGGATTGGGTAGTGGAAGCGCCGCATGACGGCAGTCAATTTAAATAGTTTCGGGTTTAGAGTTTCAGGTTTAGAGTTTCAGGTTTCAGGATTTTTTAATTTTAATTTTTTATAGTTTTTTTCTTTTATTTTTAATTTAATTTTATTTTTTATGACAAAGTTTAAGTATTTATTCAGTTGGGCAGTGGTTTTGGCCATTGCAAGTGGGTTCTCTTCTTGTGGAGATGATGACCCGGAGCCGGTGAAATTGATTCCGGCGTTTGTAACGGTCGCTTCGGGCGACCAAGTTCAGGATTTGCAAGGTGATGCGACAAGCAAAGACATCTCCGTGCAGGCAAACCGTGAGATTAAAGTCACAGTGCCGGTAGCAGCAACATGGTTGACCGCTACAGTGAAAAGCGCAGACCTTACCGCCGGTACGGCTGTGGTGACCTTCTCTGTGACGGACAACACTGAGGCGTTCAAGGGACGCACGGCTACCATTGATATTCAATGTGTGGCTACCCCCGGGCGCGATGATGACAATGTGAACAGCGCTTCGGCAAAAGGGACGATTACAGTGACGCAATCCCTCAAAGGATTGGCTGTTGCTGATGTGTTCGACTTGAAGTGGAAGACTGACGGTACGCCTTATGATGCCTCTGCGAATGGCATTGCTATTGAGAAGGGTCCCCTTGCGCCAATCTATGCTGCGAACGGCATTTACGGCTTGCCGACTGTCACGATTCCCCAAGTGGATTCAAAAGCGTATGCCACCGGGACCCCTCCCGAGGACAACGGCACAGCGGGCAGATTGTATGAAATTGCCATCTGGGAGCGCAACAAGGCTGCTTACGGCGACCAATTTGCCGCAATTGCCGATGTGACCTACTGGGACCATAATGGCGGAGAGTGGAGCACTAGCGAGAGCAAGACTATGGGCGATGGGAAAAAAATGTGCTACTACAAGGTGCAGTGGGGCGGCAAACCGGCGACTCCATCGGCAGGCGGTGCGTCAGTCGTTGCCAACGACAACAAGGCCTTTGTGGATGCCTACAACACCGCATTCTCCTATGAGTTGCTGTTCCGCGCGCCCAACCAAATCGCTAGCGACCCTCCGAGCATTGGGGGCAGTGCCCTCTTTGGCAATGCCAACATGACACACTGTGGCTTCGGCATTAACATTAGAGACGGAGCGATAGTGTTCCTCACCCACACTGGCTTTGGGAACACAATGGTTGTAGGTTGGCAGGACTCCGGCACTGGTGTTGTCGGTGTTCCCGTTGAAGAAAAAGTGGTACCGGTTGAAAATCAGGTTTACCACGTGGTGGCCACTTTCAACAAAGCAGAGGGTAGCGCCAAACTGTATGTGGACGGTGTGCTCATTGCCTCCGTTACCGACAACGCCGACTTTAAGACGCACGGAATTATGTTCCCCACGGACTACTACGGAGCGACAAACGGTCAGCATGCGCACGACCGCCGCACGTGGAACACGGAGTGGCTGTGCCTCGGCAACAGTTGCCATCAGAGCGGCATGCCCAACTGGGCGGGTCCCGACAGGGCTGAGTATGCTGTTGCCCGCGTGTATGGCAAGGCGCTTACACAAGAAGAAGTGACTGCATCGTACAATTACTTCAAGCCTGAATAAGAACATGTGAGACATTCCATATCTTTGAGGTATGGAATGT
>JAITTD010000213.1 GCA_031287245.1 Bacteroidales bacterium | reverse complement strand
TGAAACCTCTACGAGGTTTTGGTGCGTTGGGAAACAATTTTTCTATTGATATGTTTTCCCTACGGGAAATTTGTTCGATACGCATTGTTTTATAAATTATTTATTTCGTTTGCCTAAATCGCCCGATTTGCAAAGAGGCGCGTTGCAACACTAACAAGGGGATGAATCCCCTTGTTGCGGATAAAATATTTCTCTAACAATTTCCCTGTCATCGAAATGTGATTTTACGCCTTTTACGATTTGGTAGTTCTCGTGCCCTTTGCCTGCCACCAGGATGACATCGCCGGTGCGTGCCATCATGCAGGCTGTGCGGATGGCTTCGCGGCGGCTGGTGATGGTAAGGGTGGTGCGTCGCTCTTGCTCGTCCAAACCGGTCAACATATCGGCAATGATGGCGTCAGGCTCTTCGCTGCGGGGATTGTCGGAAGTGAGAATAACGCGCGTGCTGTTGTCTGCCGCTATTTTCGCCATTTCGGGACGTTTGGTCTTGTCGCGGTCGCCTCCGCAGCCTACCACCGTGATTATTTGTTTCTCGGCGTCGGGCGTAATCTCGTGGATGGCACGCAACACGTTTTCCAGCGCATCGGGCGTATGGGCGTAGTCCACCACTGCCGTAACGCCGTTTGCAGAGCGGATAAACTCGAAACGACCGTCCACAGGCTTTAACGTGCTCATGATACGAAGAACATCCTGCGGCAATAGCCCCAACAGCACGGCAGCCCCATACACTGCCAGCAAATTGCAGGCGTTGAACTCGCCGATGAACTGCATCCACGCTTCCTGCCCTTCTATCTGCAAAAGCATCCCATCGGCGTGTCGCTCAATCATGCGGCAACGGAAGTCAGCCATGCTTTTCAGGGCGTAGGTTTTCACGGTAGCGCGTGTGTTTTGCGTCATCACCATGCCGTTGCGGTCGTCTTTATTTACCAATGCGAAAGCAGAATTTGGCAATTCGTCGAAAAACAACTTCTTCGCTTTGAGGTATTCGGCAAAAGTCTTGTGAAAATCCAAATGGTCGTGGGTGAGGTTGGAGAAAATGCCGCCCGCAAAGTGCAAACCTGCAATGCGCCGCTGCACTGCCGCGTGCGAACTCACCTCCATGAAACAGTGTGTGCAGCCGGCATTTACCATTTGCCGCATCAGTTCGTTCAATTGAATCGAATCTGGTGTGGTGTGCGATGCATCGCTTTTCACGTCGTTCACGTAATACGCCACGGTAGAAATCAACCCCGCCTTGTAACCCGCTGCTCGAAACAGTCTGTACAGCAGAGTAGCAGTGGTAGTTTTGCCGTTGGTACCTGTCACTCCCACCAAAGTCAGGCTTTTTGATGGATTGTCATAGAAATTGGCGCAGATGATGCCCAGCGCCTCGGCGGTATTGTGTGTAATGACGTAAGTGACGTCAGTACGGATGGTATCAGGCATAGTTTCGCACACCACCGCCGACACGCCCAGCCCCACCACATCGAAAATGAATTGGTGCACATCAACGGAAGAGCCGCGCACAGCCACAAAAACAGTTCCCGGCGCTGCTTTGCGCGAATCGAAACAAACCGCCCGAACAGGTATTTGCACGTCCCCAATGATTCTTTTCACGGAAACATTCTCAATAATTTCTGCAAGTGTCTTCATTCAATTACGAATTACGAATTAAAAATTACGAATTTGTATTTTCATTGTCAATTGTCAATTGTCAATTATCAATTGTCAATTATTCTTGGCTCATTTCCAAGACTATCGTTCTGTTTTTCACCAGTTCGCTTCCGGCTGCAAGTGATTGTGATACGATTCGTCCTCGTCCGCGAACAGATACCTGCAAACCACATTCTTCGAGCAGGAACAGCGCGTCTTTCAAGCCCATATCCACCACATTGGGTACTGATTTCTTGTTAATGATGCGTTTTTCTATCTGTAATGCTTTTTCACCGCCGGTTGCGCTCACCCATTCCGTTTTTGCCGCACCTTCTTTCACAGGAATATTTAACTCGTCTAACACATATAATAAATCCGTGTAAGCACCTGATTTTGAGAACGGGATATCCGTCATCATTCCTTTCTTCGCCGGTTTGAGGGTTTCGCTCATATAGGGATCAGCAGCAAATATTTTATCGGATATTTCGCGAAACACCGGCGCAGCCACCACTCCGCCGCCTGTTCCGTTCTGAATGGGCGCATATACGGTGACAATGCACGAATATTTGGGGCGGTCTGCCGGAAAATAGCCCACAAAAGAGGCATAATGCTGTTTATCCCTCGTGTAGCCGTATTTTTCGTTGGCAATTTGTGCTGTACCCGTCTTTCCTGCAATCTTGTAGAGGTCTGTTTTGATTCGTTTGGCAGTGCCGTAAGTCACCACCGCTTCCATCATTTGCTTCACCGTGCGGATGGTAGCCGACGATGCAATGGACGACTTGATTACTTCCACGTCTTTTTGCTCTTCCAACGCCCCGTGACGACGCAATTCCTTGACAAAACGTGGTTTTACCATTTTTCCATTGTTGGCCACCGCATTATAAAAGGTCAAGGTATGGATAGGCGCCAACAGAACCTCGTAACCATAAGTCATTTGGGTGAGCGTCAAGCCCGACCACGTCTTGTTATCGGGATATTTGATATTAGGCTCGCCTTCGCCGTTCAAATCCAGATTGAGTTTATTGTTCAAATTCATGGAATACAGCCGGTCGACAAACTTTTTTTCCTTGCCTTTGTAGTGTTTATCAATGATTTTGGTGACGCTCACGTTGGACGACACTGCAAATGCCTTTTCTACGCTTAGCCAACCCAGCGTTTCCGTCCGATAGTCGTCATGCACCTTTTTGCCATGATAAAACACCTCGCCATTTCCGTTATTAACGGAATCGGTCATTTGAATGAGGCGATCTTCCAACGCAACCATGTAACTCATCAGTTTGAAGGTAGAACCGGGTTCTACCGCCTCGCCCAGCGCGTAATTGTACAGTTCGGCATAACCGCCGCCGCTTTTGCCGAGATTGACGATTGCTTTCACCTCTCCCGTTGCCACTTCCATCACCACCGCCGATCCATGATGCGCATTGTGCTTTATCAGGCATTTTCGCAGGCTCGTTTCCGCCACATCCTGTATATCCACATCAATAGTGGACACCACATCGCCACCTTCCACCGGTTCAACGGAATTGCCGCCGCTCACCGGCATATACACGCCTCCCGGCAGTCGTTGCATCATCCTGACACCCTGAGTGCCGCGCAAAAAACCATCATAAGCGCCTTCCAACCCCGGAAAATTGCCAAAAGGATCTTTGGTCAGATAACCTATCGTGCGGCCTGCCAATCCTGCGTGAGGTTGTTCGCGTTTATCATCCGAAATAATGATCAGCCCGCCTTTGTTGCCGCCCAAACGAAAAATAGGGTAACGCTTGATTTTTTTGAGTTGAATGTAGTCCACCTTCGTACAAACAGCAAAATAACGGTTTTTTTGCTCTCTTGCTTTAACTATGGCTTGTTTATAGGCATCAGCGGACTTTTTCCCCGGTATTTTCGACAAGTAAAACGCCAAAGAGTCAATATTGGCATTGAAAATCTCGTCGGTTAAGCCTCCTGAGCGGGTATCCATTCTGATCTCGTAGTAAGGAACAGATGTTGCCAGCACCCGTCCGTCAGAAGCCAAAATATCACCGCGTATCGGCTCGATAATGATATCGCTTTCGCTGATTTCCGCCTGTTGTTTTTTCAGTTCGGCGCCATCATGTATCTGCGTATATACCGCTTTCCCAATGATACCGGCTCCCAAGAATCCTACTCCGAAATAGATGAACACCACCCGACATAATATGGTTTTTTTTGCTGCCATTACTTGCTGATTTTATAGGGTGGTTTTACTGATTCTTCGAGGTCTAACTGTTTCGCTTTCACCATTTCCACCACTTTCGACTGCCGACGAAGATTCATCAGTTTTGCCGCCGTGGTAATCGATTCCGCCCGAAGGTCTTTCACATCCTTTTGCAGGGCGTCAATATGGCGGGCTACTCGCTCGGCATGGTAACGGTTGCCGATATACACGAAACATAAAAACGTTAGCCACACTACAAACCAGATATTTTTCAGAATAAGCCCGGATGTCAGAACGGAACCATTCAGTATCTGTTTCAGGGATGGTATTGATTTCAGGTCTTTTCTCTCTTTTTCAAATTCTTTGTATGCCATGTTGAAAGGAATTTTAAAGGGTTGTTCTTGTTCATTTGTTGCGAAAGCATAGCCACGTCAGTCACATTTGTGCTAACTACATTGCTGATATTCAATATTTTATGCAACATATATTATTCCGTTGCTCATTGACTTTTGCATCATCCTATTTAAATGCAAAAGGTATATCTTTATGCATCTTTTAGAATGCAATTCTTTCCCCCACCCTTAACTTGGCGCTGCGTGCGCGACTGTTGGCTAAAATTTCTTCTTCCTCAGGAATAATTACTTTCGTATTCACCTGTTTGAAAGGTGTCCGAATGTTACCGTAAATATCCTTATCTGCTGTGCCTTCAAACATACCGTTTTTCAGAAAATTCTTTACCAATCGGTCTTCCAGCGAATGATAGGTGATAATTGCCAAACGACCACCTGCCGACAACAGATTGACACTTTGCGTAAGCAGCGATTTCAAACTTTCCAATTCGCTATTGACTTCTATTCGCAGAGCCTGAAACACTTTTGCCGCATACTTGTTCTCTGTTCCCTTTGACATACACGGTTTCATCACTTCCAGCAGTTGATGGCTGCGTTCAACGGGCTGTGCCTGACGCGCCTTTGCTATTTGCTGTACCAAACGATTGGCATTGGGTATTTCTCCGTAATGGCTGAAAATAAACTGCAAGCGGCTTTCAGGGTATTGATTAAGCACGGTTGATGCGGTGATGCGACTGCAAGTGTTCATCCGCATATCAAGTGGTGCGTCGTCGCGGAAGGTGAAACCTCTTTCGGGCGTGTCAAAATGGTGTGACGAAACACCCAAATCCGCCAGGATACCGTCTATTTGCCGGATTCCGTGGTGTGCAAGAAAATGGCACAGGTAGCGAAAATTGCCTTGCTCAACCACCAAACGTTTGTCGTCAGGGCGATTTGCAAATGCGTCTGCATCCTGGTCAAGCGCTATCAGACGACCTGTCGTCAGTTTATCCAAAATAGCCCGCGAATGACCGCCGCCGCCGAAGGTCACGTCCACGTACACTCCATTGGGCTTGATGTTTAACCCTGCGATGCCCTCTTTTAATAATGCCGGCACATGATAAAGACCTGTTACTGGATGGTTTTCGGCTGTTGTCATAGGTCATCAAGATTATAGGTTACATTTTCCATAATACGCATAGCCCTTTCACGACGAGTATCAACGTCTCCACCGCTTTTTTCGTACAATATCGGCGACCATAGTTCTATTTTCCCAATGCTGCCGGTCAGTTTCATTTCATTATCAATGGAAGCCGCTTTGAGCAGGCGTGCCGGAATAAGTATTCTGCCCGTATTGTCGGATTCCAACTCCACTGCTCCCATCCTGAAATCGCGAAGAAACTGGCGATGTTCGGGATTGTATGGATGGGTATTCTTCAATATCAGCCTGTTTTGCCTGTCCCACTCGTCAATGGTGAACAGTTCCAGATTCGATTCGTAGGGGTCTTTTTTGACGACAAAACGGTACAATTCCGCCTCCCCCATTTGTCTGCGAAATGCGGCAGGCAGCATGATTCGCCCTTTGGCGTCCACCTTACAATCGTACTCTCCTGTAAAAATCGTCATAAATCCTCCAAAAGAAATTCGGCGTAAAGATAAATACTTTTTACCACTTTTTACCACTTTTTACCACAAATGTTGATAACTTTTTTGCTCGTTTGACGAATCGTGTTAATAATGAGCATATTGGAAAAATATACGGAAGTGAAAATTCGTGAAAATGGAAAAAATGATTGCACAAGAGTTATTTTTAATACAGAACATGATCATATCTTTTAAAAACGGGCTGATTTTTAAATATTTAACAAAAAAAATATTTTTTTTGATTATATTGTGAATTTTTTGTGTATAATTGTACATTATTAATATATAAATAATATATCCTTATGTTTCACAAATTCAACCAATTAAGACGGTTTAAACATCAAAAAATCGTCAATTTTTGTTTTATTTTTGTTTTAAGTACATTGTTGAACGCCTTGTTCGGATGCCATCCCAAGGTGCAGCCGGATGAGTCGCATCCGAGTATCGTTGCCTACACTTCGGGCACTGTTTCCATCCTGTCGCCGGTGCGTATTGTGCTGGTTACCAATGATGACGAGGCATCGTCACGAGTCGGCGAAGCGCTGAAAGACGGCATTTTTAAGTTTTCGCCCTCCGTCAGCGGGAAAGCGCATTGGATTAGTGACAACACGATTGAGTTTACGCCCGATGAAGCATTTGAAACAGGGCAGGAATATGTTGTCAAGTTCAGGGTAGGCGATGTGGTTGATGTCGGGAAAGCGCCGAAAACATTCACGTTTCTCATTAACACCATCGTGCCTACCTTTTATCACAAGGTGGACGGGCTATCGCTATATAACAAACGCATGCCCAACCTGTATTATCTGTCCGGAAGCATCACCACTTCCGATTATATACCGGCAGACAAGGTGAATGCGCTGCTGAAAGCAGAGTCGGATAAAGGCAAACCTGTCATTAAGTGGGAACACGATTTTGAGAACAATCAGCATTTTTTCCGCATCGACAGTATCAAAGCCGCTACAAACAAGTATGATATACGCTTGCTTTGGAATGGCAGCAGCATTGGGTATGATTACAAAGGCGAAGATATCATCACGGTTTTGGGCGAAAATGAGTTTGGACTGATTGATATTCAAGTCATTCATTCGCCCGAACAATATGTTCAGTGCACCTTTTCGGAAGCGCTTTCCGAAAAACAGCGTTTCGCGGATTATATCACGCTGTCGGATAATTTGGCGCTGCGATTCAGTGTTGACCTCAACATATTGAAAATTTATCCCACCACCCGCGAAACGGGTACGCTCACCCTGAGCATTCGAAAAGGGCTGAAATCGTATGCAGGCAAGAGTTTCCCCGAAAATATAGAGCAAGAATTGGTGTTTGAGTTATTGAAGCCGGCAGTTAAATTTGTCGGGAAGGGCGTTATCCTTCCCAATTCCAACGGGCTGAATGTCACCTTTCAAGCGGTGAATTACAAGGCAGTGGATGTGGAAATTTACCGCATTTACGAAAGCAATATCCTGCAATTCCTGCAAGTCAACAAATTGGATGAATCATCTGAGATGTACCGCGTGGGAAAAAATATTGTCAACAAGCGGATTAACTTGGCAGACAAAAAAGCGGTGAATCTGTCCGTTTGGAATCACTTTTCCTTAGACCTTTCCGAATTGATTTCGCCGGAACCGGGCGCTATTTACCGTATCGGATTGACCGGGCGCGACAAAATGGCGGATGGCAAAGGGGAAGACGATGACGATTACTACTATGACGGATATTACAAGTCTTTTCGCGACCGCCATCGCAATATTTTAGCCACTGATATAGGTTTGACCGCAAAAAGCGGCGAAGAAGGGAAGGAAATTTATGTGCTCGTATCCAACCTGATTACCACCGACCCGATGAACAGCGTGCAAGTGACGGCATACAACCGTTTCAACCAGAAGGTTGGAGAGGGAACTACCGACGGGGATGGTTTAACAGTGCTTCACTGCTCCGAAGCGGCTGATGTACTGGTGGCTCAGCAAGGCAAGCAAAAATCCTATCTCAAATTGGATTACAACGCGCTTTCGCTTAGCAACTTCGATGTGTCGGGCACAGACGTACAAAACGGCTTGAAGGGCTTTATCTACGGCGAGCGTGGTGTGTGGCGTCCGGGTGATACGATTTTCCTTGCTTTTATGCTGGAGGACAAGGAAAAAATGTTGCCTGCAAACCATCCCGTCAATTTTGAACTGTACGACCCCAACAGCCAAACGATTAGCAAACAGGTGAAAACATCGGGTGTCAACGGATTGTACCGTTTCACCACTGCTATAAGCAGCGATGCCTTGACGGGCAACTGGAACGCGAGGTTTGAAGTGGGGGGCAAATACTTTTCCAAAACGTTGAAAGTGGAAACCGTGAAACCCAATCGGCTCAAAATCGATTTGGCATTCGACCACATGCCTTTCCTCAGCAGTGAAGGAATAAGTGGAAAGATGAGCGTACATTGGCTGCATGGAGCGGTTGCCCGCAATTTGACAGCACGAATCACAGCACGGATAAGCAGAGCGGAAACAACATTCAAGGATTATGCTGATTACTCCTTTGAAGACCGCAGTGTTTCTTTTTATTCCGATGAAAAAACGCTGTTGGAAAGCCGTCTGAACGAAAACGGAGAATTGAACTTTTCACAAAATTTGGATGTAGAAGAAAGTCCGGGTAAACTGCGGGTTTTCCTTTCTACACGTGTGTTTGAGGAAGGTGGCGATTTCAGCATCAACGAAATGGTGACGACTTACTCGCCCTACAAATCCTACATTGGTATCAAGGCTCCCAAGGGTGACGGCTATTACAACCGTTTGGAAATAGGCGACGAACAGACCTTTTATGTGGCTACACTGAAAGAAACCGGCGAACCGGTGAGCCGCCGCAACGTAAAAGTGGAGGTTTACAATACGGGATGGCGCTGGTGGTGGTCGAGCATGCAAGGCGACGCCGCTTATTCGTCCAGCAGTTACTCAACGCCCTCTTTTTCCACTACCATCAACACCCAGAACGGGAAGGGTGAATTTACGCATAAATGGAACCAAAGCGGCTATTACATCGTAAAGGTGACCGACCCTGAGAGTGGACACGTTTCGGCTATCCCTGTGTACGCCAGTCATCCCTACTGGTGGGATGACGATAATGACGGCGAGGCGCAAAGCGGCGCCACTTTGCTGCAATTGTCTTCCGCAAAGCCGTCGTACAGTGTCGGCGAGGAGGCTGTTATCACTTTTCCTGCGGCAGAAGGCGCCAAGGCATTGGTTTCCATCGAGTCGGGTTCCAAAATAAGGCGTACTTTCTGGGTATCGTGCAAAGATGCCAACGGACGTGTTTCTATTCCTGCCACTATGGATATGGTGCCCAATGTATATGTGCATATTTCATTGATACAGCCCCATGCGCGTACTACCAACGATGCGCCGATACGACTTTACGGCGTGATTCCGCTGCTGGTGGAAGATCCGGCAACGAAATTGCAGCCGGTGATTGCCATGCCGGAGGTGTTGAAGCCTGAAGAACCGTTCACCGTCAAGGTGAGTGAGAAAAACGGACAACTGATGAGTTATACCTTAGCCATTGTGGACGATGGCTTGCTGGACCTCACTAATTTCAAGACACCCGACCCGTGGAAACTGTTCTATGCCCGCGAAGCACTGGGCATTCGTACATGGGACATTTACGATTACGTCATTGGCGCTTACGGCGGTAAGATTGAACAACTGTTTTCCGTGGGCGGTGATGATGAATTCGCTGAGGGAGGGAAATCTCAGGCGAAATCTCAGGCACAACGCTTTCAGCCGATAGTGCGTTATCTGGGTCCATTCACAGCAGAAAAAGGCAAAACCAACGAACATAAAATCACCTTGCCGCCGTATGTCGGTTCGGTGAGGACGATGGTGGTAGCCACTAACGGACGCGGATTCGGCGCTGCGGAACAAACCACACCCGTCCGCAAAGCCTTGATGACATTGGCAACCTTGCCGCGTGTAGTCGGTCCGGGCGAGGAAATCTGGCTGCCTGTCAATGTCTTTGCCATGGAAGACCACATTAAACAAGTGAATGTGGAAATAACCACCAACGAACTGTTCAGCATTGAAGGAAACAAAAAGCAAAGCGTGTCTTTCTCCTCCACGGGCGACCAAACAGTCTATTTCCGACTGAAAGTGAAGGATTACACAGGCATCGGAAAGGTGACAGCCTCCGTCCACGGCAATGGCGAGAAGGCGGAACACAGCATTGAACTGAATGTGCGCAACCCCAATCCGACAGTTTACACTTTTGCGGAAGCCTTTATAGAAGCCGGCAAAAGTTGGGACGGAGAATATACGCTGCCCGGAATGAAAAGCACCAACAAGGCAAGCATTGAGGCATCGTACCTTCCGCCCATCAATCTGGGAAAACGCTTGCAGTACCTCATCCAATATCCGCACGGATGTATTGAACAAACCACCTCAGCGGCATTTCCGCAGGTATATTTGGACAACGTCATGGATTTGAGTCCGCAAGCCAAGCAAAACATCGAACGCAATATCAAAGCGGGGCTTGACAGACTGCGGCGATTCGTCACACCGCAAGGCGGATTCGGCTATTGGCCCGGCGACTATACGCCCAACAGTTGGGGTTCCAGTTATGGTGGACATTTCATGCTCGAAGCGGAAAGCAAAGGATACGCACTGCCTGCGGGGCTGAAACAGTCATGGCTGCGCTATCAGGCAAACCGTGCAAGCAACTGGAACAGCAACGAAGGCGATGAATCAGGGCAGGCATACCGGCTTTATACGCTGGCGCTGGCAAAACAGCCCGACCTGAGCGCTATGAACAGACTGAAAGAGCATCCAAAACTGTCAGCGCTTGTCAAATGGCGTTTGGCGGCGGCATATTTCCTTGCAGGCAAGCAGGATGTAGCCCAATCACTGACCGCAAGCATTGCCGTTACGGCAGACACATACAGCAACCGCTTCGACATGAATTATGGCTCGGTAGAACGCGACGAGGCTATGATTCTGGAAGCATTGACGCTGATGCAGAACAGAACAAAGGCTTTCCCTGTGGTGAAACGCCTGTCGGACGCCCTCAACACCGATAGATGGATGAGCACCCAAACCACAGCCTACTGTTTGATGGCAATCGCCAAATATGCAGTCGGGGAAACGGGCAGCAAACAGATAAAGGTGGAATACACGGATGCAGAAGGCAAACAGCAGAAAGCAGAGAGTAAAATGCCGGTATGGCAGGCTGATTTGAATGTGCCTGCCGAAAAAACAGGCAGCATAAAGGCAAAAGCCCGCAACAACAGCGACGTTCCCCTCTACGTCAGGGTAACAGCGTCGGGAATACCGGCGCCGGGCGAGGAAGAAGCCTCTGCACACGGACTGGATATTTCCGTACGCTTTGTGAACGAGCAGGACGCCCCTGTCAATGTGTCAAAACTTGCGCAGGGCACCGATTTTAAAGCCATCGTGACAGTAAGCAACCCGAGCGGCAACGTTCATTACAGCAATCTTGCACTGACCGAGATATTCCCGTCGGGATGGGAAATCGTGAACACCCGCCTCAACGACGGCAGCACAGCCAGCGGCTCCTCATCGTTTGATTACGTGGATATACGCGACGACCGCGTTTTGACCTACTTCAGTCTATGGTCGGGCAACCGGAAAACCTTTGTGGTGCAACTGTCGGCAGCCTATCGCGGACGCTTTTATCTGCCGGCTTTCGCCTGCGAAGCCATGTACGACGCCACCGTCAAAGCAAATACCGAAGGAAAATGGGTGGAAGTGGAATAGTTTAAAGTTTCGGGTTCAAGGTTTAAAGTTTCAGGTTTAAAGTTTAAAGTTTCGGGTTCTGAAACCCGAAACTCGAAACCCGAAACCCGAAACTCAATAATAACAAGGGGTTTCAACCCCTTGCCAAAAAACATGAACAGTAAAATGAATAAGAGCCAACAGACAAGCAGAGCAAAGACGCGGTGTGCCGCGTCTCTGCTGTGCGTCTGCCTGTTTTGTGCCTTCGCGGAAACGCTGCTGGCACAAAGCGTTGTGACGGTCCCGACAGATGCAGGCGTGTGCACAGCAGTGGTGCACAGTCTGAATCTTACAACCGTCTATCCGGGAACGGTTTCTTATATGCTTACCGGCGCCACTACAAGTATCACCAACAGCGACCTCACGGATGCAAGTGGAAATACTTTTAACAAAGGGGTTACAACGGTAACGTATTATAACGATGATGGCCTTGGTCCCATACAGGTTGCACAATTCGATGTGACGGTGGAAGACAGAGAACCGCCGGCACTGGACAACAAGCCTGCAATAGACATTTTTCTGAACACAAACGGCAGTTACACGCTCCGGGCAGACACGCTGTTGACCTCCGGCAGCGATAATTGTGAGGTTTTTGATACCCTCATCATGAGAACTTTTGGGGGAAGTTATGCAAAAACCGCCCAGTTGAATTGCGGTGATGCCGATTCAACGGTTCATATTACGATCAAACTGACCGACGTGAGCGGAATGTTCACGGAAAAAATCACTCTTGTCACAGTGAAAGACACCATTTCGCCGACAGTGGACAAAGTAACCACGCTGACAGGCTATTTAAACGGGGCAGGCGAGTTCTGTTTAAAGGCGGACACGATGATAAACGCGGCATCCGACAACTGTACCGCTGCGAATGAATTGAAATACGAGGTGAGCCGTAATGGCAGCCTTTACAAGGATACGCTGCTGTTCCACTGTGGCGATACCATAGCGGCAGGCAAGGCTGTTTTTGTGAAAGTGACGGACGAATCAGGAAATACAGCAAAATGGAGCGCTGCGGTTTTTGTGAAAGACACCATTGCGCCTGTCGTTCTCTGCAAGTCTGATTATACGGTTTATCTGGACAGCGTTTCGGGCAAATTCCGATTGACCCCGAAAGAATTACTGGCAAGTTATTCGGATAACTGCACTTCTGATGATGATTTGACATTCAGGCTGATGATCAACAACGACGGGGTTTTGTTGAGCGACAGCACTTTCTATTGCGAAGATGCGGGCAGAACGCTGTCTGCCAAAGTTTTTGTGCGGGACGAGGCGGGCAATGAAAGCAGTGGCGAAACCGATTTCACCGTTCAATATTATGCCGACAAACTGCCCGATCCTGTGATAGTTCCCGACCCCGCCAACAATGAACTTTGCAACAACAGCAAAACTCAACTCCGGTTGAGCAATGAGGGTTTTGACCATGCCACCGAGTGGCAGTGGACAACGGCAGCCCCAACGGGCGTCACGGGGAATGCTTCCGGTTCTGCCGCGGGGCAACACGTGATTCGGGATTCTCTGACCAATCATACCAATGCGTATCAAGAGGTGACTTATGCGGTGAGCGCCACGCTTTACGGGCGCTGCAGCGTGACGGGCATTGCGGACACGGTGGCTGTCAATCCGACGCCGCTTCCGGCGAGCGGAACGGACAGTGTGATCTGCAATGAGACGCATGCCCGCATCCCTTTGCGTTCTACTTCGACAGTGAGCGCGAGCGCCACGGTAATGTACCGGTGGGAGGTCAGCCATTCCGGCATCACCGGTGGCAGCGACGGACAGGGCTTGCCGGCGGGCGACACGCTCAGCCAGTTGCTGCGTAATACCACATCGAACACTCAAAAAGCCGTTTACGCGCTGAGTCCTTATCTGCGGCTGAACGGTGTGTCGTGCCCTTCCGGTCTCACGGTAACAACCACCATCGCAGTGCAACCGCATCCTAACTTCAACATATCCCCTGCCGGGCTTGCCGTTTGCAGCGGAGATACCGTCCGTTTCAATGCGTTGATGGGCAATGCCCTCGAACAGGCTGTGTGGCAATATTCCACTGCGCTGACGATACCGGATCAAGTGACGGTGACCGGAACGCCTGAAACCTGTGCCGGAAGTTTCGACATTCGTTTTGACAACGATGCCAACAGGCGGCTGGCAGTGCCTTTCACGTTCAAACCCTTCATCACCATTGCTGAGCCGCATACGCTTCGGCAACATGTGTGCTCGAAACACGACAGTACGGTGGTCAACATCACTGTTCATCCGGTTCCGAGAATGACGCTTTCATTCAGTGGCAACGATTCCATCTGCTTTGACGAGGGAACCGGTATTCTTCTGGCTACGCCGAATGTTCGAGAGGGAACAGAGAAATATCAACTGTGGAGGGTGACGTATCCCGGCGATTCTGTAAGGAATGTGGATTTGGTTCCGGCAGAATATGACGCGAGCGTTTCCTTTATCGACCAGAGCAATGTCACCAACATCAGCGATGGGGTGCAAACCGTTCGGTATTTTTTCACACCGGTGAATGATATTTCGGGCAAGCGCTGCACGGGGAGCGATGATTCCATCACTGTGCATATTGCGCCTCGGGTGAAGTTCCAACTTGCTGCGCTCACTTATTCGGATACGGTGAATATCAGGTGCTACAACGAGCAGAACGGAGCAATTTACGTAACCGGCAAAAAAGGCGGCTGGCATTCGACGGGTGGTTATGACTGTCGCTGGGCGAAAGGAAATTCGCAGGGGGCAATCACTGCCGCCGATACGGTTGCACAACTTGGAGCGGGCATCTACACCTTTACCCTGTCCGACAAGGTGCACGGATGCCTCGCCTCGCAACTCATCACCTTGATACAACCGGATGAACTGGTTGTAAAAGCCGATACTGCCCGCTTTCTCAATCCGGTTTGTCTCGGTACAAAAGGCGCGCTCTACCTTTCGGTGACAGGCGGTATCAAAGAATATGGCTACGACTGGACGGGACCGCAACTGAGGGACGGCATTTTTAAATTTTACGAATGGGGATGTGATTCGCTGGAAGCAGGGATGTATGACATACAGGTGACGGATGCCAACCTGTGCCAAAGTTCCATACAGCAGGAAATCAAGCATGGCTCACCCGGACGGATGACTCAACTGGCGTGGAATCCGAATCCCAATATTTACACCACCAACTCTCAGCATCCTGTTTATAACATCTCCTGCCATGGCGCCGGGGATGGCTCTTTGAATCCGAATCCCGGACCCGATGTGGACAGCATTCTGGTGTATAAATGGCATTTTCCCAACGGGGATTCATTAGTGGAGATGACTGCCGGCAAAGCGTATTCCTTTTACAATTCCGATTTCAGAATCAGCCATCTGGATGCCGGTATGTATAAATTTACCGTGATTGACCACACCGGCTGCATTTGGAAAGATTCCGTCACGCTTCGCCAGCCGGATCCCATTGCTGTGGATGTCACCATCCAACATCCGGACTGTTATCAGTCAGCTTCCGGCGAGATACATATTAATAATGTATCGGGTGGATTTTCAGACATCGATCCTGCAACATACGACAGAGCCTGGAAATTGGAATGGAGCGCTCCGTCGGATCATTCTGCACATCTGACCCAACTGAGGGCAGGGCAATATCAACTGACAGTGACCGATACCGTCAACCTTCATGGGGCGCACACCTGTTCAGACACCTTGCGGTTTGAACTGGACGAACCGGATATGATCGGGGTGACACGAACGAATGCCCCTCCGGCGGGAGAATATGACCTCCTTTGCCACGGAAACAAAACCGGTTCTATCCAAGTAGCAATTGACGGTAACTATTCGAATAACGAATACAGATGGACCAATGCCGAGGGGGAAGAGTTGGGCAACGAACAAAATATTGACAGCCTGTATGCCGGGATTTACCGGATACACATTGCCTACGGAGAAAGCAAGTCGTGCGTCTTTGAGAAGGCATTTGAAATTACAGAACCGGCGCCCATTGAATCAGGAGAGAGCATCGTTCCCGTTTCCTGCTTCGGAGGGAGTGATGGGAAATTTTTCCTGAACCCGACCGGCGGCAACGGGGGATATACTTTTAAATGGTACACCACCGCTCTGAATTTGACAAACCAACGCCCGGAACTGGTGAATGCTCAAAACTTAGTCAATGTTCCCGCCGGATGGTACACCCCTGTCATCACGGATTCCAAAAAATGCGAAAAGATGCTACCCGGCATGAGAATACCGGAACCGGATCACATCCTCTCCAACATCCAATCGACAGATCCGCCCTGTGTGGCAGGAGGCACCGGCAGCATCACCCTCCATCCGATCAACGGCACCGGCAATTACCACTATCTCTGGAATGACGGTTCCACAGCGAAAGACCGTGACAATCTCCCTCCCGCAGGCAAATATTACGTCACGATTACCGATGACAACGGCTGTTCCACAGAAGATTCCGCATCCATCCATATACCGAAAGATTTGCAGGTGACGGCTGTGGTGGAAAAGGACATTGCCTGCTATGGCGATGAAGGCATCGTCACGCTGAATATCTTGAATGCCCGTGGAAACCTGAGTTATCAGCATATTGCAGACGGTTCGGCATTTGACCCTCAACACGCTCCTGCCGGCAGTTATGCGATACGTGTAACGGACGATTTCCAGTGCAGTGGCACAGCGAATGTGGTACTGAACCAGCCTGCAAAAATGGAACTGGTGCAGGCAACGGTGACCGACCTGAATTGCTATGGCGCAGAAAACGGCGCTATCTCGGTGGAAGTGAGCGGCGGTATGGAACCCTACACCTACCAATGGTCGAACAGCATGACTACACCGACCATCCATCATCTGAAAGCCGGAAAATATGAAGTCAATATCTTTGACGCCCGCCATTGCAAGACCGTTACAAGTTTTGAGGTAACACAGCCTGCAAAAATGCTGATTCATATCGAAACCACAGACGCCTGTTGTCCTGAATTTCCGGATGGGAAAATGGTGGCGTGGGCGGAAGGCGGCAGTGGAACTTATCGCTATCTGTGGAAAGAATCGGGCAGCCATTTGCCCAATATGGATGAAGTGCCAAGCGGAACCTACACCCTCGAAGTGACCGATGACAACCAATGCGTTGCCACCCAAACCGTCACTGTCGGATTCAAGCAAGACGTTTGCTTGAACATCCCCAATGTGTTCTCGCCCAACGGCGATGGCGCCAACGACCGTTGGGAAATCTTCGCAGGCAACCCCGAAGCCGCCACCGTTTACACTTTGGGCGATATTTATCCCGAAGCCATTGTGGAAGTGTATTCTGCCTCATGGGGTGTTTTGCTGTACCGTTCGCAAAAGGGTTATCCCGAACCGTGGGACGGCAGATACAACGGGAATGTTTTGCCCGTCAACTCGTATGTTTATGTCATTCGGCTCACCAAAGACCGGAAGGCAATAACAGGTAATGTAATGATCATAAAATAGCAGACGTGAACACCCCAAAATCCATATCATTGAAAATGACAATATGTCTGCTGGCAGGATGGATATCCGGCATGGGCAACCTGATGGGACAACAATCTCCTGTTTTCAGCCAGTATGTCATCAACGGATTTGTGGTGAATCCTGCATTAGCCGGAATTGACGGCACTTTCAGAATGAGCATAGCGGCGCATGATTATCTTATCGGATTAAAAAACGGACCCAAAACCTTTACGGCTGCCGCCAACGGACGTTTGCTCATATCAAGAGCCAAAGTGAGTAAAGGAAAATATGTGGCGGGGAGAAGCGGTAAAGTGGGCATGGGCGGATTAATTTACAGCGATTTCAACGGATTGATTAAACGTACCGGCATTCAATACACATACGCCTACCATGTGAGCCTCAACCTCGACCGCACTTCGCACTTATCATTCGGACTGTCTGCCGCTATTTCGCAAACAAAAATAGATGCGCCGGAATTGCAGCCGCACGAGTACGAACCTTTGCTCGCAAACGGTTTCCACAACACAACCTACGTCCCCGATGCCGTATTGGGCGCTGTGTATCGCTACAAGTCGTCGTATGTCGGGCTTACTGCATCCAATTTGTTCCAGCGTTCCTTCCAGTTCAAAAGAAATGAGTTTGACTACGATTATGTGATGTACCGCCATTATTTTCTGATGGCGGGTTCTACCATCGAGTTGAACAATGATTACCTGTTTACCCCTTCACTGCTTGCCAAAGTGACGTCCAACGGTGTGTATCAGGCAGAAATTTCTACCATGTTAGCCTTTCGCGATGATGTGTGGTTAGCATTTTCGTACCGTACGCCAAATATCGCTTCGGCAATGATCGGGTTTCGTGCCGGAAAAGTGTATGCAGGCTATGCCTACGAATACAATTTCGGTTCCATCCGAACCATCAGCAAGGGAAGTCAGGAATTAGTGCTGATGTATCGCATTGGCGACCCAACCAGACGGTATAGATGGGGAAACAGGTTTTAACAACATATCCGGATTTATTACTACATTTGCCCCTCTTATTCATATAATTTTTATGATTGATTATCAATATTTGTGCCTGAAATCCTGCGAAATAGCCAAACAAGCCGGCGCTTTCATACGGAAGGAAGCCCTCGGTTTTTCATCCAGCAAGGTGGAAGTGAAAGGCATCCACAATTTTGTGTCTTATGTGGACAAAGGCGCTGAAAAAATGATTGTGGACCAGTTGCGTCTTCTGTTGCCCGAAGCGGGCTTTATCACCGAAGAAGGCACCGACAGCACGTATGGCGACCGCTACAACTGGGTGATTGACCCATTGGACGGCACCACCAATTTCATACACGGACTGCCGCCTCATGCGGTCAGCATCGGGTTGCTGGAAAACAACCGCCCTGTGGTGGGCGTGGTGTATGAAGTGACGCTGGACGAATGTTTTTACGCTTGGAAGAATGGAGGAGCATATCTAAACGGCTCGCCTGTACACGTATCCGACAAGACATTAGTGCAGGATTCGCTGATTGCTACAGGATTCCCTTATACCGATTTCGAAAAACTGCGCCCTTACATGGATTGTTTTGAGTGCTTGATACGCAATTCGCATGGTGTCCGCAGATTAGGCTCGGCGGCTACCGATTTGAGTTATGTGGCTTGCGGACGTTTCGAAGCGTTTTTTGAATACAATCTCAGCCCTTGGGATGTGGCAGGCGGCGCAATGATTATCCTCGAAGCAGGCGGGAAAATCGGCGATTTTTCCGGTGGCGATGACTATATTTTCGGAAAGGAAATAGTAGCAACCAATGGATATATTTTCAACGAATTTCTGGGCATCACACAAAAATACCTCAAATCGTAACAAAAAAAATGTATTCCTGTCAATATTTATCCGACTTTACGCAAAAAGTGCTGCAAAAAATGGGGTTTTCCCAAGACGATGCCGCCGCTTGCGCGAAAGTCTTTCTGGCTGCCGAAATGCGGGGTATTTCCACGCATGGCATCATTCGGCTGTCCGATTATTTCAAACTGTGGGAAGCAGGACGCATCAACGTGAAGCCCGATATACGGATGGTACACGAAAGTCCGTGTACGGCTGTGATGGACGGCGACGGCACTATCGGTATGTTGCCCGCTATCCGCGGGATGCAGACTGCCATTGCGAAAGCGCAAACTGCCGGAACGGGCTGGGTGTCGGTGCGCAATTCTTCCAACTTCGGCATATCAGGATATTACGCAATGATGGCGCTGGAACATGACATGATAGGCTTTGCCTGCACCAACGCCAGCCCACTGGTGGCGCCCACCTTTGCAGCAGTCCCGATGCTGGGCACCAACCCGATGGCAATAGCCATTCCGGCAGGAAAACAGCCGCCTTTTGTTGCCGACTTCGCTACCACGCCCATCACAAGGGGCAAATTCACCATTGCAGCAAAAAAAGGCGAGAAAATAGGCTTTGGATACGCTCAGGACGCCGATGGCAAACCAACCAACGATCCCACCTCCATTGAACATGGCGGCACGATGCTGCCTCTTGGCGGCGACCGCGAACACGGCAGCCACAAAGGCTACTGCCTTGCAGCTGTGGTGGACATCCTTTCGGCAGTGCTGTCCGGTGCCAATTTCGGACCGTTCGTCCCGCCCATGATGTCGTACCTGCCGCTGTTAGAGCAAAAATCCGGCGAAGGCTGGGGACATTTTTTCGGCGCCATGCGAGTGGACGCCTTCACTCCCGTGAGTGAATTTAAAACGCGAATGGACAAATGGATTGAAGTGATGCGCCACGCCACGCCGGCAAAAGGTCAGGAAAGAGTGCTCATACCCGGCGATCCCGAACGCGAAAATGAAGAACGAATAGCAAAAGAAGGCATCACACTCCTGCCGCAAGTAATAGCCGATATGAAAATCATTGCCGAAAAATTGAAGATTCCGCTTCACTCGCATTAAATGAATGATGAATATCTGTAAAATTTATCTGTATATGTCTTTTCTGCTTGCGGTCTCAAGCGCTAAGACGATGCATTCTTTGTCTTGAATATCGCAGATAATCCGAAAATCGCCTACGCGGTATCGCCAAAATCCTTTGCGGTTACCCACCAATGCTTTACCTAAAGTTCGAGGATTTTCTGTGCCTTCTATATTTTTTGATAAATATTCAACAATCTGTTTTTGACTGACTTTGTCTATTTTTTTCAGTTGCTTATCAAATTTTGGCGTGGTTTCCAAATGAAAAATCATCCATCAAGTTCTTTAAGAAGTTCAGAAAAAGGGCGTGATTTTTTGCCCCCGTCAATATATTCTTGATATGCCCGTTCTGCCACCATTGCATCATACACGTCTTCGGCTTCCAACCCTATTGTAAATGGAATTCTACCGGTTTCTGACACTTTTGCAAAGAAGATTCTAATCGCGGTGGCAGTGTCAATTCCGAATGAATGAAAATACGCTTCTGCCCTTTCTTTGATAACAGGATCTATTCGTGCCTGTACTAATGTTGTTGCCATATCCTTGTTTTTATATAATGATAATGATTATGCAATTCGATGCAAATATACTATATTTTTGATTGGTAAAATTATTTTTCAATAAATAATCTTTTTTGAGATGCTCCACATTTTCGAGTCCCGCAGGGACTGCACTTTATTAACCGTAGATTTTAATCTACGGATAGGACAGAGACCCCTCTGCGCCGTAGTCCCGCAGGGACTGCACTTTGTCGTCTTTCTGTGTCGTCCCTGCAGAATAAAACACCGCAAATTTCGACTTTGCGAATATACCTCAAAAAAAGATATAGCCCGTAATTTCAAAATTCCAGCGCTTTCCCGCAGATTCCTTCCCGTATCTTTCCGTCATATACGAGGTTTCCGTTCACCCACGTTTTGAGTACGGAGGTATGGAAGGTCTGTCCGTTGAAAGGCGACCATTTGCACTTATAGAGAATGTTTTCCGGCGCCACCGTCCAGGGGTTATTGGCATCAACTAATACCAAATCCGCCCAGTAACCTTTGCGGATGAAGCCTCGTTGCTTGATGCCAAATAAAATGGCTGGGCAGTGGCACATTTTCTCCACCACTTGTTCCATTGTGATGCGCTTTTGATAAGCCATTTCGAGCATTACCGTCAAAGAGTGCTGTATCAGCGGTCCGCCGGAAGGCGCTTGGAAATAACCGCGTTGTTTCTCGTCCCAGGTGTGCGGCGCATGGTCGGTGGCAACTACATCAATCGTTCCGTCTAACAGCGCTTTCAGCAGTCCATCGCGGTCGGCTGCCGTTTTGATGGCAGGATTCCATTTAATAGCCGTTCCGTAGCGTTCGTAGTCGGCGTCGCTGAACCATAGATGATGCACGCACACCTCGGCAGTGATGCGTTTTTCGGCGAGCGGCAGTTCATTACTGAAAAGGCTCGTTTCCCTGGCAGTGGACAAGTGCAATATATGCAGCCGCGTATCGTATTTTTTCGCTAATTCAACGGCTTGCAAACTGGACGCATAGCAGGCTTCCTCGCTTCTGACGAGCGGATGATAACTCACCGGCATATCTTCGCCATAACGTTCCTTGAAAAGAGCCGTGTTTTTCCGGATGACATCCTCTTTTTCGCAGTGCACTGCCAGCAATGCAGGCGTTTGGCGAAAAATGGTTTCGAGGCTTTCCGGATTATCTACCAACATATTGCCGGTGGACGCTCCCATGAACATCTTGACCCCGCAAACCTTTGAAAAATCCGTTTTCAGGACTTCATCCATATTGTCATTGGTGGCGCCGATATAAAAGGAGTAATTGGCAATGGATGCTTCCCGCGCCCGCTCAAATTTTGCAGACAGCGCTTCCTGAGTAATGGTTTGCGGAAAAGTGTTGGGCATATCCATGAACGAAGTAACGCCTCCGGCAACAGCGGCGCGACTTTCGGAGAAAATATCGCCCTTGCTGGACCATCCGGGTTCGCGAAAATGCACCTGGTCGTCAATCACGCCGGGCAGCAGGTAGTGACCTTCGGCGTCATACTGATCGACATTGCCTTTCAGCAATTCCTCGGGTATTCCTGCCTCGAAAATATCAGCAATCTTCCCGTCGCGAATCAGCACAGCGCCTTTTTTCGCGACGCCTTCGTTGACGATAACGACATTCTTGATCAGTTGTGATGGCGCAAATTCTTCCATTGCAATGTGTTTAGACAAAAAAGCATCTCCCTGAGAAGATGCTTTTCAAAATTATATCATTTTTGACTATTAGTTATCATTGTCCGTATCTTCATCCTCAGGTTTGAAAATCCACAAATCCCCCTTGTAAGAAGTCCCTTCCATCCCTGTACCTATCAACACTAAATTGTCACCCCCTACACCCAATCCGGGAAAAGTAAGGGCAAAGGCTCCATATCTTGCTTTGAATCCGGTTTTCTTCATCCATATATCCCCTGATATCAAACTACCATCACTACTTCTCACTGGAGGCTCATATTCCCATGTGGTGGTTTTGGAGCCTGCAGTAATATAACCTTTATAGGTTGTTCCAGAACCTTTCAGGGCAAAAGCTACAGCATCGGAACGTTCCAACTCGTAACCGTAATCATCGTCAGAATCATCATCTGAATTATAGATCCGTATAGGACGTAAATCATCCCATGCCGTTCCGTTAAAGCGTTGAAATTCATATACCGTTCCATTGGAATTTTGTCCCAGACAATAATAAACCCACTCATCGTCAACAACAAAGGTTGAGGCGGCAGCTCTCTTGCCCGTTGTAGCCTCCATTTTCGTCCAAGAGCCATTAGGTTCAGCGTCCGAAGGAGGATTGAACTTATAAAAATCCTGCAAATATGCCTTGTCCGCACCTCTGGTCTGACCGCCGATAACATAAGCCACCCCTTTGAGTACAAAGGCTGTAGCATTGAAGCGGGCAACACCCGGAAGCGGCGCAACTTCGCGCCATGCGTCGGGCGTTCCGCTTTTTGCCGGATCGTATTCCCAAAAATCTTTCATGACGGTTTCGTCCCCGTTCCATCCGGTTCCGATATAACCTTTGCCGCCCACGCTAAATCCTACTGCCTGATA